>JAQCFD010000045.1 GCA_027618305.1 Pseudomonadota bacterium | reverse complement strand
GTCACCGGCTCGCCGATCGAGCCGTCCTTCAGGGCCTTGTGGACGAAGGCGAATTTCGGCTTGAAGCGCTGCGAATAGCCAACCGAGAGCTTCAGGTTTTTCTTCTCGGCAATGCTGATGACCTCGTCGGCCTCTTCCATCGTCGAGGAGATCGGTTTCTCGACGAAGACATGTTTACCGGCCAGCAGTGAATCCCGGATCATCGGGTAATGGGTGGATTCCGGCGTCGCCGAGATAAAGATCGCATCGACCGCGTCATTGGCCAGGATCTGATGATAGTCGTCGGTCGTCGACGTCGGGTTGGTCTCGCCGGCCACGACCGCGAGCCGTTCGGCGTCGATCTCCGCCAGATGCAATTCGTTGACCAGCGGGTTGATCGCGCATGCGTTCGCGCGAATGCCGCCACACCAGCCCGGGCCGATAATTCCAACATTGATCTGCTTCATGCTCCATCCCCAAAACACAGTGACCTGGGCGCCGCATGGATAAATGCGGGGCTCGGTCTTATATAAGACGACGGCACACTAGCCGTGCACTCGAAACTACACAAGACGCGGCGCAAGAAGATAGGACGAAATACGGGCTGCTGGGCGCGGGCCTATCCGGCCGCAGGAAACTCGACCACGAAACGGGCCCCGATGACCGCGCCACTCTGCCCGCCCACGCCGCCGGTTTCCCCGGGCCCACGGCGATTTTCGGCCCACAACCGCCCACCGGCCGCCTCGACGATCTGGCGGGAGATCGAAAGCCCGAGGCCGGAATGGGTGCCGAATTTCTGGCTTTCGCCATCGGGGCTTTCGGTCGGCCGGTCGGAGTAGAAGCGTTTGAAGATCGATTCCAGATTGGCCTCGGGAATGCCGGGACCCTGGTCATCGACGGTCACGGTAATCAGGTCCCCGCCGCGCCGTGGGTGCCGGTTCGCCGCGACGATAATCTTGCCGCTCCGCGGGCTGAAGGATCGCGCATTGGCGATGATGTTGCGGAACACCTGCCCCAGCCGGTCTTCGAACGCACAGACCGACAAATCCACGCCCGGCTCGATATCGAGTACGATATCTGCGCCCGACGTCGTCGTCTGGATATCCACCAACGCCTGCAGGGCCACACGCAGATCGATCACCGTGGGCGGGTCGCGACTCAGTTCCGCATCCAGCCGCGAGGCGTCCGAGATGTCGCTGATCAGCCGGTCGAGGCGCGCGACATCATCGAGGATGATCGACATCAACTTCTTCTGCTGTTCGGGGTCCTCGACCCGCGCAACAGTTTCGACGGCACTTCGCAGCGACGTCAGGGGGTTCTTGATCTCATGGGCGACGTCGGCGGCGAAGCGCTCGATTGCGTCCATACGCTGCCACAGCGCCTCGGTCATGGCGCGCAGGTCACGGCCCAGATCGCCGATCTCATCGCGCCGGTTCGCAAAGTCCGGCATGGCCACGTCGCGGCCCGACCCGCTGCGGACCCGCTGCGCCGCCACGGCCAGCCGGCGCAGGGGCCGGGCAATGGTCGCTGCCAGATATACGGACAAAAGAATCGTCACGGCGAACGCCACGCCGAAGACCTGCAGAATGTCGATACGGATCGCGCGCATGGCGCGTTCAATCTCCTCGCTGCCGCGCGACAGCATCAGCGCGCCGACGACCTGGCGGTAACGCTGGATCGGGACCGAGACGGAAATCACCATGCCGCCGGCCGGGTGACGGCGCACGGCCACACCCTGAATACCCGCGAGCGCCACCGTCACTTCGCGATAGTCATTGGCCCGCTGCGGCACCCGTTCCTGGTAAACCGGCAACTCGCCCTGACCGGGCAGCCAGTCCAGAAGCGCCTCGAATCGTTCCAGTCCCCAAACCCAGGGGGCAAAACCCTTGGGGGGCGGCAGCGTTTGTACGCGTACCAGCCCGCGTGTGTTGCGCAGTGATTGGGTGTCGGTGATCATGACGCCATTGCCAATAAACAACCGGGCCCGGTTCAGGGTCGGTTCGCTCAGGCGTCGCAGCATGAGACTCGCGCGCACCGGATCGATCTGCTGTCCCACACCAGGTGCCACGAGCACGGCCCCGGCGCCGATCGCACCGGCAAAGACTTCTCCCTGGACCTGCAACGCCTCGATCTCGGCATTGATCAGGCTTTCCTGATACTGGTCGAGGAAGAAGAAACCGCCAACCGGAACCGCCAGCACCAGAAGGTTGATGGCCAGGATACGGCGGGTCAGCGAGGTCGAGGGCCGGCGGCGGCGCAGCCAGAACCACAGAACACGCGTGCGGCCGATACGCCGCGCACCAACATCCGGCGTCATGTCTACACGCGGCGCCGCGCTCTCGGCAGAGTCGCGTTTGGCACGGATCGGATAATCTCCGGTGCGGGCGTCGAAATTCATTCTGTTCCCCGGGTTCCTGGCAGGCCCCATTCCTGCATTCGCGCGACGCAATGACCGAACCGCGTCAGCCCGTCATCGTCGCCACCGGGCCACCGGGCCACCGGGCCCGCGAGCCAACGGGACAGCGGATCAGGCGTCCTTGTAGCGGTACCCGATCCCATACAATGTCTCGATCTGGCCAAACACATCATCAACCTGCCGGAACTTTTTGCGCAGCCGCTTGATGTGGCTATCGATTGTCCGATCATCAACATAGATGTTCTCGCCATAAGCGGCATCCATCAGCTGATCGCGGCTTTTGACATGGCCGGGCCGCTGCGCGAGCGCCTCCAGGATCAGGAATTCGGTGACGGTCAGGGTCACTTCCTGTCCACGCCAGGAACATAGATGCCGGTTGGGGTCCATGACCAGATCTCCCCGCTCGATAACCGCATCGTCGCCTTCGGCGGAGGCCTCGCCGAATTCCGAACGGCGCAGGATCGCGCGGATCCGCTCGATCAGCAGGCGCTGGGAAAATGGCTTGGTGATGTAGTCGTCCGCGCCCATCCGCAACCCCAGGACTTCGTCGATCTCGTCATCCTTGGACGTCAGAAAGATCACCGGCATCCGCGACGACTTGCGCAACTTGCCAAGCAATTCCATACCGTCCATGCGCGGCATCTTGATATCCAGGACCGCCAGATCCACCGGCGTCTGGATCAACCCGCTGAGCGCTTCGGCGCCGTCGGCGTAGGTGTTGACGCTATACCCCTCGGCTTCGAGGGCCATCGAAACCGATGTCAGAATGTTGCGGTCGTCATCCACCAATGCGATTGTCTGTGTCATGTCCGGAATCCCCTTTCGTGTGATCGAAACACGTCGACCGGCGGATATCGCCGTCGTTGGGACACGATCAGCAGGCATTATGGCGCATTTGCGGCCCGATTGGGGCGGCATTCGCACATATTACCGTACGGTTTCCGGCCGGGTCACACAACCGACAACGATAATGTGAACGGGATGCGACGGGGAGACGCATTGCGCGCCCCCCGGCGCTCGTCCTTAATCGCACCCATGCATCGCAAGCTCCCCATCATCGTCGTCACCCTCGTGGTCGCTGTCTTCGCCCTCGGCGCCTGGCTCAATCTGCGGGTCGCCGAACCCCCTGAAAATGCCGCGGTCGGCGGCATGGTCGTCAACGTCAATATCGGCGGCCCGTTTGAACTGACGGACCATACCGGCGCGCGGATGAGCGACGATGCCCTGCGCGGGAAGTACGCCCTCATCTATTTCGGTTACACCTTTTGCCCGGACGTCTGCCCGACGGAACTCGGCGAGATCGCGGTCGCGCTGGACGAACTCGGGGACGCGGGCAAACAGGTCACACCGGTGATGATCACCATCGACCCGGAACGCGACACCCCCGAGATTTTGGCGGAGTATGTGCCGCTGTTTCACGACCGACTGGTCGGACTGACGGGTACCGAGGCGGAGATCAAGGATGTCGCCGAGAAATACCGGGTCTTCTACCGGCGTTTCGAGGATCCGAGTTTTACCTTTTACCTGATGGACCACACATCCTTCGTTTACCTCGTGGACCCAAAGGGCGCCGTGGCCTCGATGTTCCGCTATGGCACGCCGCCCGAAGACATGGCCGCCGCCATCCGACAGCACATGCGCGCCCGCACCGACAGCTAACCGCCCACTCCATCGGAGCCCGATATGAACACGCGTTTTGTCTCCGCACTTCTTTGCGTTCTCTTCCTGTCTTCGCCGGCATGGGCGCATGAGGAAAAGTCCGAACACCTGACCATCACGCACCCCTGGTCGCGGGCCACGGCACCAAGCCAGAAGGTCGGCGCCGTGTTCATGACCATCAAGACAAACGGAAACACCCCGGACCGTTTGATCGGCGCCCAGTCGCCCGATGCGGAAGACGTACAAATCCACGGTCATATGATGGACGGGGATGTCATGCGGATGCGCCCCGTCGATGGGATCGTCATCCCCGCCGACGGCGAGGCGGTCCTGGAGCCGGGTGGCTTCCACATCATGCTGATCGGCCTGAAGGCGCCGTTGTTCGAGGAAACCGTGATCCCGCTAACACTCGAATTCGAGAAAGCGGGAAAAGTCGAAATTGAAGCCGTCATCGAAGCGGCGGGCGCCCGGGCAGCGTCCAGCGCCTCCGGCGCAAAGATGGATGGCGAGAAGGACGCCGGGAAAAACAACGGACATGGCGGCGGCCATAACCGCTAGCGGGTTTTCCCCCTTGCGACACGCGGGCGATTCTTTAATCTCCGCGCGCGATGAGCATCGATGATCGAGAAAAACCAAGTGGGCCGCTGGTTCGACGCCTGATTCGCACCAGCCGGTCGGGTGTACTGGCCACCGTGGACACGGAAACCGGCGGCACGCCCTATGCCAGTCTCGTCCTGACATCGTGCACGATGGATGCCAGCCCGTTGTTGCTGCTGTCGGACCTCGCGCGCCACAGCCGGAATATTGCCGCCGATGGGAGAGTATCCCTCATCATCGGCAAGCTCGGCCTGGATGCGCTAAGCCAAACCCGCGCGACATTGATCGGGTCCATCGAGCCCAGCGATGACGCGGACCAGAAGGCGCGGTTCCTGCGACACCATGCCGGCGCGCGCAGCCAGATGACATTCGGTGATTTCAGGGTTTATCGGTTGCGCCTGGAAAGCGTCCACTTCATTGCCGGGTTCGGACGGATCGAGACGCTGGATGCCGCTGACGTCGTGCTGGCGCAACATGACAGCATGGCCCTCGCCGGGGCCGAAACCGACATTGTCGAGCATATGAACAGGGATCATGCGCAAGCCGTGCACGCCTATGCGAGTACGCTGGCCGATCGTCACGGCCTGGGATGGACCATGACCGGCATCGATCCCGAAGGGATGGATCTGATGCGCAACGACGCGGAATCCCGGGTCGATTTCGAGACCATCGTCGACGGCCCGGAAAGCGCGCGCGCCGAATTGGTCCGCCTGGCCGCACTCACACGAACTTAGGTCCACCAGCAAAACCAGGGCGGAACGTACAGCCTGCGGCATCCGGCAATTCCCGGGGAAGAAAATGATATACACCCTAATTGATAATGATTATCATTCGCATCATTGTGCGCCCCGCCGTACCACCAACTCGATGAACGAACCGACGATGAGTATGACTGCCGCCCCCTTGTCCCATCGTCCGACCGCACATGATCTGAACTATATGGAACGGCTGATCCTTCATGCGTTACGGCAATGGGTGCACAACCGCGCGCGCTGGAGCGAAATCATCCTCGAATTCAATCGCGCCTGCGGGCCACAAATGGCGACGCGGCTATGCGAGGCGCTGGACGAGCTGTTTCATGATATCGGGATCGAGGCACGCCGCAATCTGCGTCTCTACCCACTGATCTGCTGCCAGATTAGTCAGGACGAACTCTGAATCCTGAATCTGATCGCCGCGCAGCAGGCAGGAGCAGCACCGCATGCAGAAGCCTTACTGCAATGGCTGGTGCCGAAATCCGCTGTCGGCCGGGTCGGACAATGCACGAGGCTGATTGCACTGACCTTGTTCGAGACGGGATATGCCTTGAAGTATCGAACCCAGCCGGCGGTCGGCCAGCGGATCGACGGTTCCGGGTTCCTGCGCGTTCTGCACTAGTTGCTGCTAATCGTCCGCGGCCTCGGCGCGGGCATCCGCACCGTCGATTAATTCGACAGTCTGGGCGAGCGGCCCCTTGTCGCCCATCTTGGTGGTCACCCGCACGCGCGAATCCGGCTCAAGCATCCGCAGGCCCGACTGGGCCACCACGCGGCCGGAGACGAACACATCCTGCCCCTCCCCGTCCGGCACCACAAAGCCGTAGCCCTTGTTGGGGTCGAAAAACTTCACGACCCCCTCTATGACGGGGGCGTTCTCGTCGACTATGTCGGTGGTTTGGCCGGTCCCGGCGGTGACGGCATAGATCACCGAAACCATCGGCCCGCGCGGGCCTTGCTCGATTTCACATTCGAGCTCGGCACCGTCCTGCAGGTCATTCTGACCCGCAGCTTCCAGAACCGAAACATGAATGAAGGCGTCGCCGGCACCATTCGCAGGCTGCACAAAACCGAACCCCTTGATGGGGTTAAACCACTTGACGGTCGCAGAGACCCGATGGCTCCCGTTCCCGCCCGATGTTCCTGTATCGGTCATCGCCGACAAGTCCTGACGCACTTCGCGCCGGGCGAATTGAACAACACTGGTACACACTCAGATCCACGTCGATCACGCCACGGTGCGTGTTAACAACAAAAAAAATCACAATAGGAAGTAATCTTATACAAGAGAATTCTAACACAGAAATCCGGCCTCTAGGCCAGCCCGAAATGGAAAACCCACGCTGCAACGCAACATGGGCGCCGCGATACGCACATGTCGTGACCTGTTACAGACAAGCAACAAAACTTGGTATTTTTTATTCAATAGTACCAACAAACCATTGTTTTTTATAATTTTTCTATTCATCCTGATTCAATACTCAATTATAAACCTCCCCTTGGAAACTGGTTAACTGTCCGTTGACCATCTGTGTGCCGCGCGGCGGAGGTAGACTATTTACCTATGACAGAGATTGTTCGACATACGAGCGCCGGCGAGAAAGGGCGGATTTACTCGCGCCGCCAGCCCGCGTCCAACCATGCACGGACAACCGATCCGTTCGCGTCCGAGAATGTGAGCGATAGCGCCATCTCGTCGCCACTGGTGATGCCCGCTGGGGTTCCCCACCCGAACTTGCTCGAGCATCTCGGCCCGGCTTATGTCGCGACCCCGGACGGCACGATCACCTGGCACAACGACGCATTTCTCTATTTCGCCCGTGCGGCCTGGAACCTCACTGAAAACGCCGAACAGGTGACGGCCGCTCCCGAGCCCCTGTCCACCGTCTTCGACACCCTCATCTCGACGGGGCATTTCGAACCCGCCCGCACGCGCGCCGAAATCGGCGGCGTCGCCCGCATCTTCCGAGGGCGCCATTTCCTGGGAGACAGTAGCGGCGGCGTCACCGTCTATGGATATTTCGAAGACATCACCCGCTGGATTACATCCGAACAACGCCTCGCCGCGCTCGACGACAAGCTGACCGATGTCATTCGCTCCACATCCGATTGGGTCTGGGAAACCGACACCGACATGCGCCTGACGGAAGTTTCGGCGCGGATCGCGGCCATTACCGGTGCCCCGCCGGAGGCCCATCTCGGTAAATATGTGCTCTCGCTCGGCAGCCTGCCGGATCCGATGCCCGGGATACCCGATCTGAAATTGCTGATGCAGGACCGTCGACCGTTCCGCAACCGCCTGTTCATCATGCGCGACGAAACCAACGGGTACCGGCGCATTCACCTGAGCGGAACACCCTTTTTCGATAGCGGCAACGGGCGATTCCTGGGCTATCGAGGGACGGGAACGGACGTCACCCGTGCGCTCGAAGCCGAGCGCGACGCCATCATGGCCCGGCAGAAGCTTGAGCAGGCGCTTTCCGCACTCGAACTGCGCAACGAACAATTGCGCGATACGTTGGGGCAGGCGCAGTCGGCCTCGGACGCCAAGACCGACTTCCTGGCGCTGACCAGCCACGAGCTGCGCACCCCGCTGAACGCGATCATCGGCTTCGCCGAGCTGTGCCGGCGGCAAATAACAGACACCGCTGGCGAGCGAATCCCATCTTATCTGGACAACATCCTGTCGGCGTCCGGGCACTTGGTACAGATTATCGACAACCTGCTCGACACCGTGCAGATCGAAAACGAAACCACCGACATAGACTTGGCCGAGCTCTGTGTCGCCGACCTGGTTCGCGACACGGTCTCGATGATCGAGGTGAGGGCCAGGGAGTCGGAGATTGCGCTGGTCGCCACGCCGGCGGCCAAGGACCTTTCGGTTATTGCCGACAAGACGGCGGCCCGCCAGATTCTGATCAATCTGCTGACCAATGCGATCAAGTTCACGCCCGCGGGCGGCAGCGTTGGCGTGGAGATCGCCCGCGGCAAGGAAGACCTGCTCTACGTCACGATCTGGGACACCGGGATCGGCATCCCGATGGACCAGCAGCAGGCGGTCTTCGATCGCTTCCACCGGGTTCGTTCGGATGTCTTTACAACCACGACCGAAGGGGTTGGAATCGGCCTGCATGTGGCCCGTAATCTCGCCCAGCTTATGGGTGGAGACATAACGCTGGACAGCGAACTGGGCCGCGGTTCCCGATTCACATTGGCGCTGCGTCTGTGGGAATCGACACTCGACCAGCAGCCCGCGAACACGACCGGCGCTTAGGCCACCCGCCCCCCAAGTCACACCGGGGCAATTAATTCGAGATCAGTCGTCGACCGGCATGTCTTGCGGGCGGGCGAGGCCGACCTTGTCCGCACCGTCGGGCGTGATCAGGCCGTCACGAACCCAGCCGCGTTCTTGCATTTCACGCCACTCATGCGCTGGCACGGAGACGAAACCACGCACATGCCGCGGGCTGACCACCACGGGGTCATCGAGAGTGATCGAACCTTCAGCTTCCGCGCCCTGTGCCATCCAGCTCAGAGCCAACGCCTGAACGCGCGAGACATCGCCGGACGCGCCGCCATGCGCGCGCATCAGTGGCACGGCCGACAACCAGAATTGATCACCCGAAACACTCTCCGCCAACTCAAGATCGGCGCGCGCGCGCGCCTCGTCATCGAACGCCCGGATGGTCTCAACGTCGCCATCAGCACCACCCGCGCGTTTGCGGCACAACACCCACACGCTATCGGCAGGCGCGGACTGTACCGCAACCGGCGGCGCCGACAGACCGGCCGCCGGACTTTCCTTACTGGCCGCCAATTCCGATCCCTCGAAGCTGGCCACATCATTATTGGACATGATCGCCATGCGCGTTGCGACCCGCGTGGTTGGTGTCGAAAACTTCCCCAGACAAATTTGTACCGAACCTGCCTTCCGGCCGGCCCGGTAACAATACTCGCCTCCACATACTCGCGCTTAACCTAACGCAGACGAAATAGGGAGTCAGCAACCTGCGATTGAACTACCCACAGTTTGTCCACATGTTTTTCCCGAGACGTCGCTCCGTCTGCACCTGCAATTATTCAGGGTCAGGCGGCGGCGTCTGCGGCCTGTTTATTCATCGTATCAAACTCGCTCGGCCAATGGTCGGCCAGCCAGCGCAGATAGTCGCCCATTTTGGCCGGGTCCAGGTGAAGCGAGCTCTGGATCTTGTCGATCTCCGGCTGCTCCTCGATCAGCACATCGAGGGAATCATTGATCCGGTTGATCATGTTGAACATGGCGCAGAGCATCGTGATCTCGACGATCTCCCCCTCCGTGAAATTCGCCCGCAACCGGCCATAGACCTCGGTGTTTTTCTGCGCGGTGTTGCGGGTCATGTTCTCGGCCCACAGGATCGCCGCACGCTCACGCTCATTGAACAGATCCGACGTCAGATAATCGTCCGACGACATGGCGATGATCTGGTCATGGGTGATGCCCGCGGCCTGCCCCAGGGAGGTGTTGTGGGCATAGCAATAGTCGCAGCCATTCACATGGCTGGTCTTGATTACCACCATTTCCTTGAGCTTCCCCGTGATCCGTGTGCCGGGCCACTCACGCTGAGCGGCCGCGTTGATCGGCAGGAGCAGCATCGCCAGGAACGGCGCGTTCGAGATCGTCCGGTAGAAATGCGGCACCCGGCCCAGCAGCTCGGTCACGGCGCCGTAGAATTCCTCAAGCTCGCCATCGACGGCCTCGGGTTCGATCTTCTGAATACGTCCTTGCGTACGCGACATGACACTCATCTCCTCGGTCCTGCGGCGCCGGTTCGCGCCGGCTAAATTGAATTGCCCCCATCCTAACCAGGGACGGGGGCAAGACAGAAGCGTTCGTGTTTACTGGGATCAGTTGCCGCGCCAGTTCGCCGACCGGATGCGGTAGGCGCCCGCGACGTTCAGAGGCAGGAATTCCTCGTAACGAGACCAGTTCTCATATTTCGGCAGCTTGATCTCGGCCTGGGCCTGCTCCAGCGTCTTGCCGTCGGCCACCGCCTGGCTCACCGCCGCCCAGAGATCTTCCATATATTCGCGGAAGGCCGTCACGTCGGCCGGGGTGCCCATACCGCCATGTCCCGGGGCAAGCTTGTCGAAGTCCATCGCCTCAACCGCGCGGATCGAATCGATCCACTCCGGCAGCCAGGCGTCCGGGAAGTCGCGGAACGCGACCGACTTGATCGGGATGAAGTCGACCGCAAAGACAACCCGCTGGGCCGGGAAATTCATCACGATCGAATTGTCGGAATGGTTGCGGCCGACATATTTGAGCTCGACCGTCTGGCCGCCCAGATTGAGGACCAGCTCGTCGGAAAATGTCAGCTCGGGCACCGCCGTCGGCCGCTTGGCCGCGATGATGGTGTCGCGCGCATTCACATGGGACACCACGACCGCCGTGTCATCCCAGACCTCGCCGCCGGAGATATGGTCGGCATGGTCATGGGAATAGACGACATAACGGATTTCCTGGCCGAAGCGGGTGCGGATCTCGTTCTCGAGCCAGGTCGCGGCGGCGGCGTTGATCGGGTCGGTCGCGATCACGCCGGCGTCGGTGACCAGGAACACCGAGGTGTGGAAGTTGTTCTGGAAGCGATAGAGATTGGGGCCGATCTCGGTGATCGAGCGTTTGACCTCCTGCTGGGCGCCCGCCTGGGGTGCGAGCACCCCGGTAAACATCATGGTCGCGGCGGCGATCGCCGCGAGGCTGCGTAGTCTGATCATCTGTGAATTCTCCAAAGGATTTGGTGAACGAAAGGCGGCAAGCAGGCAGCCGGACTCTAGGCCGCAAGAGCCCCGGCAAACCAGCACCAAAACGGCATAGATGTTTCACGATTCGGCGAACAATCCGGGACTCCGACGCCAAGCTGTTCGTTGCGAACGCAGGGCCTTCGGTGATATCAGCAACGGGACCATGCAGACGCGGAGTTCCGCGCAGTTGAAGGAGTTTCCATGAGCCAGAGCCTGGACATCATTTACGCCGCCATCGAAGAGCTGAACGCACAGATCGCCGACGAGGGCCCCGGCGCCCAGCTGATCAAGAAGGCCGAGGACACGCGCCTGTTCGGCGCCGACGACGGCATGGACTCCCTGCAGCTGGTGAACCTGATCGTCGCCATCGAGAACCACATCCAGGACGCGACCGGCCAGTCGGTCGTGCTGGTCGACGAATCCACCATGGGCCTCGACAACAACCCGTTCGAGACGGTGGGTAGCCTTGCCGCCCATCTCGACGGCGTCCTGTCCTAAAACAACGGCTTATGAGCGACCCGCGCACCATCCTGATCACCGGCGCCAGCCGCAGCATCGGCCGTGCGCTCGCCGCCCACTATGCCGGGGCGGGTCACACGGTGTTCGGTTGCGCGCGCGGCGCGAGCGACTTCAGCCACGCGAACTACACCCACATCACCGCCGACATCACCGACGAGGCGGCGGTCCGCGCGGTGTTCAAGGCGGTCACGGACGCGGGCGCGGCGGTCGACCTGCTGATCAACAATGCCGGCATCACCCAGGCCAGGCCCGCCCTGCTGACGGGCAGCGCGGAAGCCGCCGACATCCTCGAGACGAACCTCACCGGCGCCTTCACGGTGCTGCGCGAGACCATCAAGCACATGATGCGCGCCAAACACGGCCGGATCGTCAATTTCTCCTCGATCAACGTGCCGCTCGGCAGCGTCGGCGGCGCGCTCTACAACGCCTCGAAGGCCGGGCTCGAAAATCTCGGCCACACGCTGGCCCGCGAGATCGGCACCACCGACATCACCATCAACACGATCGGCCTTTCGCTGGTGGAGGGCTCGGGCATGGCCGAAGGGCTGTCGGACAAGGCGCGCGCGGAGAAACAGGCGGAACTGATCAAGCCCGACCTGATCACGACGGAAGAGATCGCCCATGCGGTCGACTTCTTCGCCTCGGACGGGGCCAGGAACATCACCAACCAGGTCGTGTATTTCGGCGGGGTCCGGTGAAAGTCGAGACGTTCACCAACGGCATCTACCGCGAGAACGCCTACATCGTTGGCGGCGATGGCGGCGACGGCCTGATCATCGATCCCGGCAGCGACGCGGACGGCATCGCGGACATCCTCGAACAGAACAGCTGGGCCCCGGCGGCGATCATCTGCACCCACGCGCATTTCGATCATGTGGGCGCGGTCGCGCCGCTGATGGCGACCTACGACATTCCCTTCTATCTGCACCGGGCCGACGCGGCGCTGCTCAAGCGGATGAACCTCTACAAGATGGTGATCGACCCGGGTGACGCCCTGAAGGTGCCGGAGATCACCCATGACCTGACCGGCGTCGCCGAGCTCGCGATCGCGGGCTTCGACATCGAGGTCCTGCCCACGCCGGGGCACACGCCGGGCGGGGTGTGCTTCCGCATCGGCGGCGAGCTTTTCACCGGGGACACGGTGCTGCCCGCCGGTGTGGGGCGGATCGACCTGCCCGGCGGCGACGGGGAAGCGCTCGAGGCGTCCGTGGCGATGCTCAACACCCTGCCGCGCGATTTGACGGCCCATCCCGGCCACGGCGCGTCCATGGCGCTGGGCGACCTGCTGGATAATCTCCAGGAGGTGGCGTCATGAGTGTCACCCGGAACGTGACCATCGGCGAGATCGGCGTCGCCCTGCCGGAGAATGTGGTCAGCAACGAAGACCTGCGGGCGGCCTATCCCGACTGGGACTTCGACCGGCTGGCGGCGCGCACGGGCGTCATGTCCCGGCACATCGCGGCCCCCGACGAGACGGCGCTGGACCTGGCGTTCGCCGCCTGCGAATCCCTGCGCGAGACCGGCGCGCTGGACGATAACGGCGGCATCGACGGGCTTTTGTTCTGCACCGAGACGCCCGACTTCCCGATCCCGTCCAACGCCTGCCTGCTGCACGGCAGGCTGGAGCTGCCCCAGGACGTGCTGGCGCTGGACATCAACATGGGCTGTTCGGGCTATCTCTATGCGCTGGAGGTCGCCCGCAGCCTGATCGTCAGCGGCGCGGCCAGCCGCATCCTGCTGGCCACGGCGGATACCTATTCACGCCTGATCAACCCCGGCGACCGCTCGACGCGGGTGCTGTTCGGCGACGGGGCGGCGGTCTCGGTCATCACACGCGCAGACGACGACCAGTCCGGCATCCTCGACCTGAAGCTCGGCTCCGAGGGCAAGTTCCACGACCGCTTCATGGTGCCCGCGGGCGGCGCGCGCCGGCCGCTGGACGATTCGACGGCCGTCGAGACCGAAGACAAAAGCGGCAACATCCGCACCCCCGCCGACATCACCATGGAAGGCTTCCAGGTGTTGTCCTTCTTCAACGGGGTGATCCCGAAACATGTGCGCGGGGTGCTGGAGGCGAACGATCTCACGCTGGATGACGTGGATTTGTTCGTCTTCCACCAGGCGAGCCAGGTGGCGCTGGATTCCATCGCCAAGGCGCTGAAAATCCCGGCCGAGAAATTCGTCAACAAGCTGGCGACCACCGGCAATCTCGTGTCGGCCTCGGTGCCCGTGGCCCTGCAGATGGCCCGCGAGGACGGCAGCGCGGCGCCCGGCAAGCTCGCCATCCTGTGCGGCTTCGGCGTGGGTTTGTCCTGGGGCACCGCCCTGGTGCGGCTTTAGAGTTCCGACATGAGTGATATCGGCTTCTTCATCGAACGCTTCCGGGACAACCCGGACGGCCCGGCGATCGCCTGGCGCGACGACATCTACACCTATGGCTGGCTGGCGGACGACATCGCCGCGCGGCGTGCCACGCTCGAGGCAGAAGGCGTCGGCCCCGGCGACGTGGTGGTGCTGTGCAGCGAGTATGCGCCCGCCGCCGCCTCGCTGCTGCTGGCGCTGATCGACCTCAAGGCCATCGTCGTGCCTCTGCTGCCGCTGACCCGGGCGCGGAACCCGGCGCTGATCGACATGGTCGACCCGTCGATGATCATCGACGTGACGGAAGGCACCGAGGTCGCCTTCACGAAGCGCCAATCCGGTGAGCCCCACGAGCTCTACAAAAAGCTCACCGACGCCAACGCGCCGGGCCTCGTGCTGTTCACCTCGGGATCCACCGGCCTGCCCAAGGGCGTGGTCCACGACTTCGCCAAGCTGCTGGAGAAGTTCAAAACGAAACGCGGCGCGCTCATCACCCTGAACCTCCTGATGTTCGATCACTGGGGCGGGCTCAACACGCTTTTGCACGCGCTGGCGAATGACTGCCTGGTGGTGCTGACCGAGCGGCAGTCGCCCGAATATGTCTGCGAGCTGATCGAGCGCCACAAGATCGAGCTGCTGCCGGGCACGCCGTCCTTCCTGAACATGCTGCTGATCAGCCGCGCCTATGAGGGGCGCGATCTGTCGAGCCTGCGCCTGATCAGTTACGGCGCCGAGCCCATGCCGGACTCGACGCTCCGCGATCTGCGCAAGGTCTTCCCCAATGTGGAGGCGCGCCAGACCTATGGCCTGATCGAGCTGGGGGTGCTGCGCGCCAAGTCGAAATCCAGCGACAGCCTGTGGGTGAAGATCGGCGGCGAGGGTTATGACGTGCGGGTGGTCGACGACATGCTGCAGATCAAGGCGGACTCCGCCATGCTCGGCTACCTCAACGCGCCGAGCCCGTTCACCGAGGACGGCTATTTCATGACCGGCGACCGGGTGGAGGTGGACGGGGACTATTTCCGCATCCTCGGGCGGGATTCAGAGCTGATCAATGTGGGCGGCCAGAAGGTCTACCCGGCCGAGGTGGAGACGGTGCTGCTGGAGTCCCCCGACGTGGAAGACGCGGTGGTGTTCAAGGAGAAGAACCTGATCATGGGCCAGATCGTCTGCGCCAACATCCACCGGACCGACACGGACGGCACCCCGGCGGAGGTGCGCGCGCGGATCAAGAAGTTCTGCACGGAACGGCTCGACGACTTCAAGGTGCCGGTGAAGATCAGCTTCACCAGCGAGCCGCTGCATTCCGACCGGATGAAGCGGCTGCACATCCAGCCGCCGTCTTCCGACGCCACCAGCAACCAAGACAAGACGGGCTGAGCGGCGATGGCCGCCAAGCTGTCGATCGAGCTGGTGACCCTGGGCGATCTGCGCGCCGGCAACGACGCGCGGCT
>JAQCFD010000344.1 GCA_027618305.1 Pseudomonadota bacterium | reverse complement strand
TCGGCCTGGCCGGTGGCGTCGTCTGCTACATGGTCACACAGGCCGTGAAGCAACGGTTCAAGATCGACGATTCTCTGGACGTGTTTGCCGTCCATGGCATCGGCGGCATGATCGGCACGATGCTGACGGCGGTCTTCGTTTCGGCCGCACTCGGCGGCAACGGTCTTGCCGACGGCATGACGATCGGAAGCCAACTCGGTGTTCAGGCATTCGGTATCGTTGTTGTTGCCGTCTGGTCCGCTGTCCTCACCGCAGTCATCGTTGTGGTACTGAAGATATTCCTGACATTCAGGGTGGACGAGGAAACGGAAGTTCAGGGCCTCGATCTGGCACTGCATGGAGAGCGCGGCTACCACAATATGTAGCCCGCCCGGTCATCTCGACGTAACTTCGGGGCGGCGCCGGCGCGTATGCCGGTGCCGCCCCCAACGACACAGGATCAACCATGAAATTCATTGTTGCGATCATCAAACCGCATAAACTCGATGACGTTCGCGAGGCGTTGGCCGGCGTCGGCATCGAGGGCATGACAGCCAGTGAAGGCAAAGGCTATGGACGCCAGAAGGGGCAGACCGAAATCTACCGGGGTGCCGAGTATCAAGTTAACTTCGTGCCCAAGGTCAAAATCGAAGTCGCTGTCGATGATTCCGTCGTCGACAATGTCGTGGATGCAATCCGCAACGCGGCGAACACCGAAAAGATCGGTGACGGCAAGATTTTTGTCCTGGAGCTTCAGTCCGCCGTGCGTGTTCGTACCGGCGAGACAGGATCAGAGGCGCTCTAACGCCGATTGCGCCGTCTGGCACACAAGCTGCAAAGCAAGTGGCGTGGATTCCCCGTCACGGGCGCAAGTCCGTGGGTGACAGCGGATTCACGCCTGATTCGCAGCTTAAAGAGGCGCCGCAATGCTCATTTATTCGCCACCGGACACGCTCACAGCCGTTCCGGTCATCGATCTCAAGGGCGGCGTCGGGTCTGACGTCGCCCAACGGGACCTGATCGCGTCGGACATTCACGACGCATGCCGGAATATCGGTTTCTTCTACATCGTAAATCACGGCGTACCGGCGCAATGGGTGCGTGATCAGTTCGACTGGGCCGCCCGGTTCTTCGAACTGCCCATGGACGAAAAGTTACCGCTGCATATGCGCAATTCGGCGACCACGGCAGGCTATGAGCCCATCGCCGAGCAGCGGCTGGACAGCCAGGACACCAGCAGCGAACCCGCGCCGCCCGATCTGAAGGAAAGTTACTATTGCGGGATGGACCTCCCCGACACCCACCCCTTTTCCAGACGCCGGGTTCGTGGCATCGGACACAATCAGTGGCCGGCGGCCTTGCCGGGCTTCAGGGACCAAATGGTGGCGTACCACACGGCATTGCGGGGGCTGAGTGATCACCTGCTCACGCTTGTCGCACGATCGCTGGAACTGGAGGCAGATTGGTTCGCGAAGTTTCACGACTGGCCCGGGTCGGTGTTGCGGCTGGTTCGCTACCCGCCACAGCCCGAGACGACGGAATTCAATCAGATCGGTGCGGGCGCACACACAGACTGGGGTGGCATCACGTTACTCGCGCAGGACAGTATCGGCGGGCTGGAAGTGCAGAACGCGGCCGACGAATGGGTATCCGCGCCGCCCGTCGAGGGCTCTTTTGTCGTCAATCTCGGTGACCTGATGTCGCGCTGGACCAACGGGGTTTACCGGTCAAACATGCACCGCGTCCTGAATTCGGATGCCGAAAGAGATCGATACTCGATACCGTTTTTTCATTCGCCCCGGTTCGATGCCGTCATCGAACCGGTTCCGTCATGCGTCAACGATGAGCAGCCCGCGAAATTCGAACCCTGCACGACGTCCGAGCATATGGACGAGATGTTCCGGCTGTCATACGGGTACGAGGCGACGTCCTGAGGACTGCGCCGTGAACCGAGGCTTCAGACCTCTCCCAGGCCGGACTTGCTCTCGAGCAACTTAATGGCGGCGGTCAGGTTCTCCTGACCAAAACCGGCATCGATGGTGTCCTCGAACATCTGCAACATGGCATCTCCGATCGTCATCGGAATACCGGCATTCGCGCCCGCCTCACAAATCAGGCGCGAATCCTTGACCATCTGCTCCGTCGTGAACAACGGCGAGAAGTCGCGCGCCTTGAGTGGCGCCACGTTGTACTGGATGTACGGCGACGCGGCCGCGCTCACCCCGATCACGTCGATCATCTGTTCCCAGTCGAGACCACCCTTCCGGCCAAGCGTGAGGGCCTCCGCAAGAACGGCGCCTGTCGTGCCGACCAGCAAGTTGATCACCAGTTTCAGGTAGCGCGCCTGGTCATCCGCCCCGAGATAGAAATGTTGCGCGCCCATCGCCGCAAACAAGTCCGCGCATTTGTCCGCGGCCGCCTTCGGGCCCGACACCATGATCGTCAGCTTGCCGGTTTCCGCCAATGCCGTGCTGCCGGACACAGGTGCGCGCAGATAGTCGATCCCGGCCGCCGCCGCCGCCGCGGCCACTTCTCCGGAGATTTCCGGCGAGAC
>JAQCFD010000044.1 GCA_027618305.1 Pseudomonadota bacterium | reverse complement strand
CCCGCCGAAGCGCTGGCATGCCCGGGCCTGTTCCGGGTATCCGCCTAGGCCAGCAGCACCCAGGTCGACGATGCCGCGAGCGTCGCCAGCGCGATATTGCGGAAGGTGCGTTCGCTCGCGAGCCCGAACATCTTTGTGCCGATCACCACGCCAACCACATAGATGGGCACCATCAGGACAATCCGCCAGATCACCTCAGTCGTGATGAGGCCGAGAAAGCCAAAATTGATCATCACGCCGACCAGTATGATCGAGAAGTAGGCGACCATGTTGGCGCGGACATCTGCCGCCGGGTTGTCGCCGGACATCAGGTAGAGGATCGCGGGCGGGCCACCCATGCCGGTCGCGCCGGCAAGTGCACCACCCAGCGCACCCACGATGCCCGATGGCACCAGCCCACGCGGGCCGCGATAACGCCAGCCGAGCCACATGACGATGGCCAACAGCAAGACAATGGCGGCGATGGCTCGGCGCATTTCCTCGGCGGGTGCGTTGAGAAGGACGAGCGATCCGAGTGGAAGGAGCAGCACGGCGGGCAGGCCCATCGCCCAGGCGGTCGGCCAGTGGGCGGTGCGGATCGCCTTTGGTGTCATCTGCACGGCAGGCACGATCTCGATAAGCGCCGCGACCGGTACCCCCACGGTGGGGCCCCAGACCAGGCTGAGCATTGGGGCGGTAATGAGCACAGACCCGAATCCCGAGAATCCACGGATAAGCGATGTGACCTTGCCCCCTGAATTGCCTCCGAATTGAAGTTAGGGTTTGTTTCCGAATGAAGGAGACGAACGATGAAGCGCAGCAGGTTTTCAGAAGAGCAGATAATAGGTGTTCTAAAGGAACATCAGGCAGGGATGTCAGCGGTGGATCTGTGCCGCAAGCACGGGATCTCGGATGCGACGTTTTACAAGTGGCGCTCGAAGTATGGCGGGATGGAAGTGTCGGATGCGCGCAGGTTGAGGGCGCTGGAGGCGGAGAACGCGAAGTTGAAGAAGCTTCTGGCTGAATCCGTAATGGACGTCTCGACGCTGAAAGAGATGCTGGGAAAAAACTTCTGACGCCCGGTTCGAGGAGAGATGCCGTGAACTGGGCCATGACAGACAGAAGCTACTCCCAACGCCGGGCGTGTTGTCTGGTTGGGTTGGACCGGAAGACGTACCGCTATGCCTCAAAGCGATCCGGTGACGATGTGATCCGCACACGCTTGCGCGATCTGGCTTCCCAGCGTCGTCGCTTCGGCTATCGCCGGCTGCACATTCTGCTGCGGCGCGAGGGTATCGAGGTGAACCACAAGAAGCTCTACCGTCTCTATCGCGAGGAGCGCCTGACGGTCAGGAAGCGTGGCGGGCGCAAACGGGCCCTGGGTACACGGGCACCGATGACGATCCCGCAGGGTTCGAACCAGCGCTGGTCTCTCGACTTCGTGTCGGACTCTCTGGTCGATGGTCGACGATTCCGCATTCTGTGCGTGATCGACGACTTCTCACGTGAATGCCTGGCGACGGTGGTGGACAACTCGATCTCGGGCGTACGTGTAGGCCGGGAACTGGATCGGATTGCCGACATGCGGGGCTATCCCTGCATGGTGGTCAGCGACAACGGCACCGAGCTGACCTCGAATGCGATACTTCAATGGCAGGAGGAACGCGGTGTTGAGTGGCATTACATTGCACCGGGCAAACCGATGCAGAACGGCTTTGTCGAGAGCTTCAATGGCCGGCTAAGAGACGAATGCCTGAACGAATATCTGTTCACCAGCTATCACCACGCCCGTGACATCATCGAGGCATGGCGTCACGACTACAACAACCACAGACCCCATACGAGCCTCAACGGGCTCACCCCGAAGGAATTTACAACCCGGTCCAAACAGGACCATAACCAGAACAGACTCTACTCATAAGTGGGGGAATAACGGGGGCAAGGTCAGATGCCGCGAGCACCGACAGGCAGGCAATCAGGAAGTCATTGCCGAACAAGTCGGCGGGGATAGACAGATCGAACAAGAAAACCCGTAGACGCTATTCGCCGAACCGGATGCCGATGCCGGCCATGGCGTCGCGAGTCTCGCGGCCGAAGCGGCGCTCGACTTCTTCACCTGCGGCGGCGGCATGGATGACAGTATCCTTCTTCTCGTCAGCCGGGGTCTGGATAGCCACGAACAGGCGCCCCATCTCGGTGCCGTTGTTCCGGAACTCCCGATAGACGCCGGCGGGTATGGAGACGAAGTCCAGCGGCCCGAGGGTGATCGCGTTTTCCCCCGCGCTGCCCCAGACGATCTCGATTTCTCCCTCGATGCAGAAGAAATTCTCCACCGTGTCGGTATGTTTGTGCAGGCCGGAGCTGTCGCCGGGCGGGCATTCCGCAATGGTGACGGTCAGGCCCGGCGCCCCCTTGATCGGCGCGATCTTGCTGCGACCTTCCCAACCCTCGGGGCTCATCACCGGGAAGACCTTGTCCGACGACATCAACTGCATCGCTTCGGGCGCGATCCCATGCGCGGCGTTCATCGTGTCCTTGTAGGGGACCAGATCTGCGAAACGGGCAACACGCTTCTGCATGTCCTCCGGGGAGAGTTCGATTTCGTCTTGGGTTTTTGCGGTCATAGGTAGTTTCCTCTTTCGATCGCCCACCTCATCCTGAGCTTGTCGAAGGAGAGGTGGTCGCGGGCTCATACTTCGACAAGCTCAGTATGAGGCGTGTTTATGCTTAGTACGTCCAGCCGATCCAGTCGCACAAGGCGCGTCCCATCACCAGCTCCAGATCGTCACCCGACAGCCAGTCGAGTTCCTCGGTGAAATGGGTAACGCACTGGCGGTAGGTGCAGGGCAGGCGGGTCAGGTCCGAGCCCCAGAATACCCGCTTCGGCCCGAAGGCGTCGACGACGCGTTTCAGCGGGTCGCTGGTGTTGGGCCAGGGATAGTCTTGCGAGGAGTAGGCGCCGATCGTGCAGGCCTTCACCGAGACGTTTTCGTATTTGGCCAGGTCGAGCAACGTCTGCAGGCCGCCGAAGGCTTCATCGTCGACTTTTCGGCCCGGCAGATCGAGATGGTCCACGGTCAGGCGCAGGTTCGGATGCGCTCCGGCGATCTTCGCGGTCTCAGCGGCGCTCCCGGCCAGCATGAACATCACCGGCAAATCGTTGGCCTCGGCGGCGGTCCACAGCCAGTCGAGCCCGCCGGACTTCAACGCTTCTTGTTCCTCGGGCTTGCCGAGGGTGAAGCGCAGGCCGAGCATGCCGGATTGCACTTTCCAGTCGGGCAGCTTGTCGGCACCGGCCCGGTCGAACAGGTCCATCCGGCCGAGTACGGCGAGCCTGTCGGGAAAGGCCGCGGCGGCGTCGCATGCCTGGGAATTGTCGTTGCCCATCCACATCGGTGGCACGACGACGGCGCGGTCGACGCCGGCCTCGTCCATTTCGGCGATCAGCTCGTCCACGGTGAAGGCGGGCACCATGCGGTGCCACGGGTTGCCGTCGCCCCGAAAGCTCCAGAGATGGACCTGTGAATCTGCAATCATCATGATGTGTTCTCCCCCCGGTCTTTTGTCGCCGCGTATTTTGTTTGCGCGTTATGTCCGTTCGCTCGGATGCACCACATTGTCGGGGCGCTTCAGGGCGACGATGTTTTCGGACTCTATCTTGGCATAGTGGAGATAGCCAAGGCGGGCGATCAACTCCATCTTGTGGACATCAACGATCCCGTCGGTGATCACATCGTCATTGATGTGAATGCCGACGACTTCGCCCATCACCACATGGGACTGGGAATTGCGCCCGGGCGGCAGGTCGATGGTCTGCAGGTGCTTGCATTCCAGCGCGATCGGCGACGCCTTGACCCGCGGCGGGCTGACATTGTGGCAGGGGGCCGCCTCGAGGCCGACCTTGGCCATTTCATCGACGCTCGCCGGCGCGTGCTCGGCCGTCGCGATCATCTCGTCGCGCAGGCCCCACACACACATGTTGAACACGAACTCGCCGGTGTCCTGCACGTTCTGATAGGAATCCTTCTTCTCCCCCGTACCCGGCTTGACCGCGTTGGGGCAGTACATCACGCAAGGCGGGTCGCCGCTGAGCGCGTTGAAGAAGCTGAACGGGGCGAGATTGACGACGCCGTCGGCGCTCAGGCTCGAGATCCAGCCGATCGGGCGGGGCACGACCAGGGCGCTGTAGACGGAATGCTTGAACGGTTCCGGCTTCATGCCGACTTCGCGGGGGTCAAAAAACATGGGCGAATATTTCCAGTATCTTTCTGGCCTCATGCTGAGCTTGTCGAAGCATGCGGCGTAACACGGGTCAAAGTCTCTTCATCCTTCGACAGGCTCAGGATGAGGGAATAACGATATCGGCTCAGCCGGTTTCCATGGGCAGGGTCTCGTCCTTGCCCCATTCCTGCATCGACGCGTCATAAAGCGCCACGTCTTCATAGCCCAGCGCCTTCTGGGCGAAGAAGGCCAGGGTGGCGGAGATGCCGCCGCCACAATAATTGACGACCTTCTTGTCGGGGGTGGCACCCGCCGCGTCAAACATCTGCCTGAGGGCGGCCGCGTCGGCGAAGACGCCGGTCTGCATATCGCAGACGTCGGCATAGGGGGCGTTCGTGCTGTTGGCGATCCGGCCCGGGCGGCCGAAGACCAGCCCGCCGGTGCCCAGAAACTGTTCCGCCGACAACGCGTTCACCACGGCCACGTCCGGGTCGTCGAGCACGGCGCGGACATCGTCCTTGCCGTAGATCACCTCGCGGCGCGGCCGGGCCGTGAATGTCGCCGGCGGGATGGCTTCCTCGCCCGTGGCGACGGCGCGGCCTTCCGCGGCCCATTTGGCGTAGCTGCCATCGAGCACCATGCCGCCGTCGAAGCCCATGGCGTAGAGCGCCCACCAGGCGCGGGTTGCCCAGAAGGGCTGGGTGCGGGAGTAGAAGACCACCCGCGTGTCATCGCCGATGCCCAACGCGCCCATGCGCGCCGCGAAATCTTCGGGCTCGGGCAGCATGAAGCGGAATTCATGGGGGGTGACCGACATGTCGACCTGGCAGTTGATGTAACCGGCACCGGGGATATGGCCCGCCGCCCAGCCATCGCGATCACCCTCGACCCGGTATTCGAGTTCCGGGTCCGGGACCAGCACGGTCGTGGCGTCGAAGATCCGCAGGTCCGGATCATTGAGATGGGTGTCCAGCCAGTCGGTGGAGACCAGCAAGCCGGGATTGAGCTGAGAATTGCTGTTGTCGGACATGGTTATTACCTCTCCCTCACACATGATTTATAGCGGTTGCCGATCCGTGCGCGTCAAGCTGTCGCGCAGTTGCTCACGATGTAATACAGTCTGCGCCAATGGGTCGTGCCCGGGTTCGGGTTTCGTCGCAATCGATTAATTCAGGGGTGAGACATGTCGGGTCGATTGGCCGGAAAAGTGGTTGCCATCACCGGTGCTGAGTCAGGGCTTGGCCGCGCCATGGCGCTGCGTGCCGCCAGCGAGGGTGCGTTGATCGCGGTCGGCGGCCTGAACGAACAGGGGCTGGCTGAGACCGTAGCCTCCATGTCGAACCTCGAGGGCGAGGGGATCGCCATCCCGACCGATGTCACCGATCCGGCCCAGGTCACGGCACTGATCGACGGGGCCGTTGCCAAATTCGGCCGGTTCGACGCCGTGATCGCCAATGCGGGCGCTTTTGTCGGCTGGACTGATTTTCAGGACTGGGATCTTGCCGACTGGCATCGGGTCCTCGGCGTCAATCTGACCGGTGTCTTCATGACCCTGCAGGCGGCCGCGAGGGTGCTGATCGCGCAGGGAGAGGGCGGTTCGTTGCTGGCCACGGGCTCGTCGACGGCATTGCGCCCCGGGCCCAATCTCATTCCGTATGTCGCCAGCAAGGGCGGTGTGCATCAGATGATGCGGGCGCTGGCCGTCGAACTCGCTCCCCACAAGATCCGCGTGAACACGATCGTGCCGGGAATGGCGCGCACGCCGCCGGTCGAGGGGGTCGAAGGATATATCGAGGCCGGTTTGAAGGCCGTGCCCATGGGCGAAATCGTCGAGCCCGAAGAAATTGCCGCGCTGGTCGCGTTCGCGTTGTCCGATGAGGCACCGCACATGACCGGTACTTTGCTCAAAGTTGACGGTGGCCGTACCTCTGCCTGAGGCGGCCATTCATCCAACCAAAAGGAATATCCATGAAAATCAAGTCAATCCAGATCGACAAGACCGGCGGCCCGTCGGTCATGAAGTTGAAGACCATTGATCTGCCGAAGCCGAAAAAGGGCGAAGTCACCGTCCGGCATACGGCCATCGGGTTCAATTTCATCGACATCAACCATCGCACGGGCCGCTATCCGTTGGCGCTGCCCACCGGCATCGGTTCCGAAGCGGCCGGCGTCATCGAGGCGGTCGGCGGTGGCGTGACCGACCTGAAGGTCGGCCAGCGCGTGGTCTATATCGGCGCGGTCGGCACCTACGCGGAGGCCCAAAACGTCCCGGCCGCGATCTGCGTGCCGATCCCCCGCGATATCACCGATGAAATCGCCGCCGCGACCCACCTCAAAGGCATGACCACGGAAATGCTCGTCGAGCGTGTCGGCGACGTGAAGAAGGGCGATGTCGTCCTGATGCATTCCGCTTCGGGCGGCGTTGGCTTGTTGCTGTGCCAGTGGGCCAAGTCGCGCGGCGCGACGGTCATCGGCACCGCCTCATCGGCGGTAAAGTGCAAGGAAATCACCCGCGCGGGTGCCAAGCACGCCATCGACACCTCGAAGAAGGACGTCGCCAAGGAAGTCGCCAAGATCACCAAGGGGAAGGGCGTCGACGTGGTCTTCGACCCGGTCGGCAAGGACACTTTCGAGACGTCGCTGGCCTGCCTGAAGGATCGCGGCCTGCTCGCCAGCTTCGGCGGCGCGTCGGGCCCGGTGCCGGACGTCAATCTCAACGAGTTCCGCTACATGGCGCGGGCGTGGTTCCTGACCCGTGCATCGCTGTTCAACTACACGGCCAGCCGCGAGGATCTCCTGCACAGTTCCAGACGCGTGTTTGCGATGATCCGCTCGGGCAAGGTGAAGGTGAAGATCAAACAGCGTTACCCCCTGAAAGACGCCGCCCAGATGCACAAGGATATCGAATCCCGCAAGCTGACCGGCATCACCATGCTGGTCCCCTAAAGGGCGGTACTGGCTTCCCATCTTTCGTCAGGCTCAAGATGAGGAAGCTTTGAATTTCGTTGCCTCATGCTGAGCCTGTCGAAGCATGAGGATCGGTGGTCTGGCCTCATCCTGAGCCTGTCGAAGGATGAGGCATTGGGAGAGGCGAAACATGCGCGTGATCGACTTTTTCGACCGTGGAGCTCTGCTCCACCCGGATCGTGCCTTCATGATCGCCGAGGATGGCGCGACCACGACCTATCGTGACGCGCAGACCCTCTCGCACAAGACCGCCCTGGCGATGGTCGTGGCGGGGTTTGGCTACCGTAAACATGCCGCCGTCTACAGCCCCAACGCGCCCGGCGCCTTCGACGCCCTGATCGCGATCTACCGGGCCGGTGGCGCCTGGGTGCCGATCAACGCGCGCAACGCCGTCGCCGAAAACGCGTTCATTCTGAATCAGAATGATGCTGAATTTCTATTTTATCACAGTGAGTTCGAGGAAAATATTAAGGTCATTCGGAAAGAGTGCCCGGGGGTCAAAAACTACGTCTGCCTCGACCGTGAAGGTGTCGATGCGCCGTCCTTCGCGAGCTTTGTCGCTGGCCATGAGGGGGCCGCGCCGGACTTCCCGGACAAGGCCGATGATATCTGCGGAATCTTCCCGTCCGGCGGCACGACCGGCCGGCCCAAGGGCATCGTGTGGACCAACCAATTGTTCGAGACCATGGTCGCCGCGATGGTGGCCCATATGCCGCCGAAGAAGCTGCCGGTGCATCTGTGTGCCGCGCCGATGACTCACGCGGCGGGTGTGGTCGGGCTGTCGCTCATGGCCTATGGCGCCACGAACATCATCATGAACGGGGTGCAGCTGCCCCAGCTCATGGAGAACATCGAAAAACACGGCGTGACCAACCTGTTCCTGCCGCCGACCGCCATCTACGTGATGCTGGCCCACCCGGATGTGCGCAAATACGATTATTCCTCGCTCGAATATTTCGTCTATGCCGCCGCCCCCATGTCGGTCGACAAGCTGAAAGAGGCGATCGACGTATTCGGCCCGGTGATGGCGCAATGCTACGGCCAGGCCGAAGCGCCGATGATCTGCACCTATCTGCCGCCCGAGGCCCACACCGAGGCGCTGGCGACCAACAAGGCCCACCGCCTGGCGAGCTGCGGGCAGCCCTGTCTGCTGACGCCCGTCGAGATCATGGACGATGACGAGAACATCCTGCCGCCGGGCGAGCGGGGCGAAATCGTCGTACGCGGCTCCCTGGTGATGGCCGGCTATTACAAGAACAAGGAGGCCACCGACGAGGTCTCGACCTCCAACGGCTGGCACCGCACCGGCGATATCGGCCTGAAGGACGAAGACGGCTACATCTATATCGTCGATCGCAAGAAGGACATGATCATCTCCGGCGGGTTCAACATCTACCCGTCCGAGATTGAGCAGGTCGTGTGGGGCCATGACGCAGTGCAGGATTGCGCGGTGATCGGCGTGCCCGACGACAAGTGGGGCGAGGCGGTGAAGGCCATCGTCGAACTCAAGCCGGGGCAGACCGCGACGGAAGGCGAGATAATCGCCCTGTGCAAGGAAGCGCTGGGCAGCGTGAAGGCGCCCAAGACGGTCGAGTTCTGGTGCGAACTGCCCCGCTCGCCGGTCGGCAAGGTGCGGAAGAAGGACATGCGCGAGAAATTCTGGGAGGGCCGGGACCGCGCGGTCTAGCGCGCCGGCCGCAGATCATGAGCCAACGCATCGGCATTCTGGGCCTCGGCGAGATGGGTGGCACGGCCGCCTGCCTTTTGTTGGCCCGGGATTATGCGGTGGCGGCGGTGAATCGCCCCAGTGCCGCCTGGTTTCCCGACGCCGGCGGCACGCTGGTTGCCGACGCGAAAACACTCGCGGAACAATCCGATATCGCCATTCTTCTGTTGTCCACCGAGGATGCCGTCGAGGATGCGATCTTTGGTGACACGGGCCTGGCCGCGGGTGCCCGCGACGGGCTGATCGTCGCCGACATGGGCACGTTTGCCGTCGCCCTGAAGGAACGGGTTCGCGATGCCCTCGAAGCCCGGGGGGCCGTGGCGCTGGATACCCCGATCAGCGGCACGCCCCAGGCGATGGAGACCGGCCGCGCCGTCATCATGCTGAGCGGCGACGAGGGGGCCTGCGATGAGGTGGCACCCGTTCTGGGCGTGCTGGCGCCAAAAACGCCTTACGTCGGCCCGTTCGGCCACGGCATGAAGCTCAAATTCGTGCTCAATTCACTGGTCATCAACCATGTGCTGGTTGCGGCCGAGGCGCTGAACATGGGCATCGCCTCTGGCCTCGATCCGCAGCAGATCATCGATGTCGTGCTACCGAGCGTCGCCACATCGACCCAGTTCGAGCTGCGCGCGCCGCTGATGGCCGAACGCAAATGGGATCCGCCGACCGCGCCCGCGCGGCTGGTCCACAAGGATACGCGCTACATCGTCGAGCATGCCAAAGCGCTCGGCGTGTCGGCGCCGGTCTCGACCATCACGCGGGACCTCTACGAGCGGGTGGCGGAGATGGGACTGCTCGACAAGGAGCTGGCGATCATTTTCGAAGCACTCGAGGCGGACAACACGAACGACGGCTAGTTCGCACCCGCCCGGACATGCGCTGCGGCGCGCAGGAAGGCGAATACGCTGGTCAGCATCATCACGCCCATGCAGGTATAGGCAACCTGGAACGAAAAGGCGGCCACGAGCGCCGTGAAGACAGCCGGCCCAATGACGACGCCGGTGAAAATCACGAATCCGACGGCGCCGGTGACCCGGCTGACCTCGCCCGCAGGTGCGAGCCGCGCGACTTCGGCGAGATAGACACCGTTCCAGCCCGCCGCACCTGCGCCGAACAGAACCCCGACCGCGTAGATCATGGCCAGCGGCCAGGACTGGGTGAAGGACGCGGTCAGGAAGGCCGCCGCGGCGGCAAGCAGGGAGAGCAGCAGCAACATCGTCAGCGGCGTGACGAAGCGCGATGCGATCGCGCCGAACAGGATGCGCCCGGTGCCGCCGCTGGCCTGCGCCACAGCAAGGATTGCGCCCGCCGTGATGACCGACAGGCCGATATCCTCCTGCAGATAGAGCACGATGAATGTCGTCAACGCATACTGAATGACCACCAGCGGCACGCAGCCCGTCAGCATCCAGCGCAGGACCGGGCTCTGCAGCACCAGGCGCAGGGGGCCGATCAGCTCGAGGCTGACCTTGCGGCTGGCGTCGGCGAAATCGGCATAGCCGCGCGTCCAGAGCTCCGTGATCACGGCAACGGCAAGGCAGGCCAGCGCGATCACCAGGATGGCGGACTGCCAGCCCCATAACAGGGTTAGCGGCGGGCCGACGAACCCCGCCAGCGCGCCGCCGAGGGGCACGCCGGTCTGCTTGATCGAAAAGATCAACGGCTGCATCGGGCGCGGTGTGAGCCGCGCCAGGATGTGTGAACTCGCCGGCGTTGTCGGGCCCAGCGCGATGCCGATTAGGATGCTGCCCAGCGCGCCGATGACGAGGTCGCCGGTTGCGATCAGCGCGCTGCCGGCGGCGGCGAGAAGCAACAGCACCTGGGATGCTCGCATCGGGTTAAATCGCGCGACGATGCCGCCCGACACCATCGAGCTGATCGTCGCCGCGACAAACACGATGGTCGGTTGCAGGCCGATCCAGGCGGGATCGATGCCCATGGCCGGCAGCGCCTGCTTGGCGAGAACCGGTGGGGCGAACACCGCCCAGGAGACCATCGCCTGAATCAGGGTGAGCAGAATTGTCGGGCCGACATAGGCCGCGCGTTCGTTCATGTGCTGGAAATCCGTCCCGCCTAGTAGTCGGGCATGGAGTAGAGGAGGACCCCGGCCTTGGCGCCGATCCGTTCGGCTTCTTCGGCGGCGGGTTTCGACTGGTCCCATGGCTTGGCGTCGTAACGCATGCCGCTGATCTCGTTCGTGACGTCGGACATCAGCCAGACGATCGGGGCCTTCATCAAATCCGCTTCGATCAGGTTCGGGACCGCCATGGCCTGACTGCGTTCCTTCATCTCGTTGGACATGCCCGGTGTCGCCGCGCCGGCGCCTGGGTTGAGAATGTTGACGGTAACTCCGGTGCCCTCAAGATCCTTGTGCCAGATCTCCGTGGCGCATTCGAGCGCGGCCTTGGAGGGGCCGTAAGGGGAGGAGCCCTGCTTGGTCATGGTCCGGTACATTGTGGTGACGTTGACGATCCGGCCCCAACCCTGCTCGATCATCAGCGGTGCGACCCGGCGCGCGAGCTTGTCGCCGCCGACGAAATTCGCATCCATCACATTCTGGATGATCTCGTCGCTGGCCTCATAGAATTTCGGCATCTCGCCGGTGGCCCGCCACTCCGGCCGCTTATGTCCGTCGGGCCAGATATAGGTGAAAGTCAGTCCGGCATTGTTGACGAGCCCGTGGACGGCGCCGAAGGCGTCGAGCGCTTCGGCGATAACGCGGTCGCAATCCTCTGAATTGCGAATGTCGGCCGTGACGCAATGCACGTTGCCTCGATTGCTGGCGCATGCCGATTCCAGTTCCGGGAAGTCATCGGCGATATGGGCTGCGGCAACGACGTTAGCGCCAGCTTCGGTCAGCGCCTCGGTCATGGCCCGGCCAAGTCCGCGACCGGCGCCGGTTACGATCACCACGCGACCGTTCAGTTTATACTCGGCCATGCTTTTCCCCGTCATTTCGTTGTTGTTGATTTGATTGACGGTCAAGCTATGCGGCAGGGGTGTCTCAGGCAAATTTTTTTGAACAGCAAGCGGTATTGTGCCGGTCAGGCATATGTCCAATGAGTCACGGTAAAAACACGCTTGTGCCCATGTTCATTCGACTGTTATGAATCAAGAGAACTCACGGAAAAGTGAGTCATCGAGAGGTAAGAGACCCGTAAGCATTTAGTGAATTTTTTCAATATCAGAATCAGGCCGATTAAAGAGCCTGAATGCTGCGGGTCCAGTCTTCGATGTGTTCTTAACAAGATTCACGCTTCCGTGAATCTGCGTGAAATGTGAACACCTAGGGAGAGTGCACATGACCCGAAATGTTACAAACCGAGTGCGCGTATGGCTGCTTGCCGGCCTGTTCGTGGCGTCTGTCGTTCTGTCGGGGTCGTTCGCGACCACCGCGCAGGCGCAAACCAAGGATCCGATCAAGGTCGGCTTCAGTATGGCTCTCAGCGGCGCTCTTGCCGGTGGCGGACAGCAATCGCTGGTCGCAATCCAGCTCTGGGCCGAAGATGTAAACAAGAAGGGTGGCCTCCTGGGCCGACAGGTCGAGCTCGTCTTCTATGACGACCAGACCAACCCGAAGAATGTTCCTGGCATCTATTCCAAGCTTCTCGATGTCGATAAGGTCGATCTGATCGTCAGCGGTTACGGGACGAACCTGATCGCGCCGGCGATGCCGATCGCAATCAACCGCGAGATGGTGTTCATGGGCCTGTTCGGCATGAACGCCAACGCCAAGTGGGAGTATGAGAATTATTTCTCGATTCTTCCCGCCGGCCCCGATCCGGCGGTTGGCTTCTCGGAGGTCTGGTTCAAGGCTGTTCAGGAGAAGTTCAAGCCCAAGACGATCGCGTTCATCGCGGCCGATGCTGAATTTGCGCAGAATCTGAAGGAAGGTGCTGTCCGCAACGCGAAGGCGATGGGGATGGAGATCGTCTACGAGCAGAACTACAACCCGAAGACGGCTGACTTCACGCCCATTCTGCGTGCGGCAAATGCCAAGAAGCCCGATGCGATCTACATCGCGTCTTATCCGAACGGTTCGGCGGGCCTCGTGCGTGCGCTTGCCGAAGTCGGCACCGATGCGAAGGCTGTCGGCGGCGGCATGGTTGGGCTGCAGTTTGCGGGTCTGATGGCGGGTCTCGGTCCGATGCTGAACGGCATCGCGAACTATGACTTCTTCGTGCCGGAGCCCACGATGAACCTGTATCCGGGTGCGAGCGATCTGATTGCCCGCTACCAGGCGAAGGTGAAGGCCGAGAACCTCAAGGTCGATGAACTTGGCTACTATCTGGTCCCCTGGGCCTATGCCAATGTGGACATTCTGGGCCAGGCCGTTCAGGCGGTGGGTTCACTCGATCAGGAGGCGATCGGCAAATACATTCGTGACACCGAGTTCACGTCTGTGGTTGGCAAGATCAAGTTCGGCAAGAACGGTGAGTGGGCAAGTCCCCGCACGCTTGTTGTCCAGTATCAGGGCATCACGAACAATGATCTCGATCAGTTTGCCAAAGCTGGCACGCGCAAGATCCTGCTGCCGGCGGATATTTCCACCGGTGATCTGCAGCCGTTCAACGCGCTTCGCAAATAACAAACGAAACAGGGCAGCGGGCCGGACGTCGGTCCCGCTGCCCTGCGCTTTTTCTCCATCGGCACCCGTTCCGGGGTGCGGAGTTCGTCCATGGCCATATTTATTGATCTTCTGCTGAACGCGCTCGTGATCGGCATCCTGCTGGGCGGTTTTTACGCCGCGTTGTCGATCGGACTGTCGATTACCTTCGGTCTTCTGGATGTGGTGAACATTGCCCATCCCACGATGCTCGTTCTGGGCGCATTCATTGCCTTTTTGCTCAATTCCACCTGGGGTATAGACCCGATCCTGGCGGGCATTATCTCAACCCCATTCTTCTTCATACTCGGTTGGCTGATCTATCAGGTCTATTACAACGTGTTCGAAAAATCGGGCGCGGAGTCTCTGCGCGGCCTCGCATTTTTCTTCGGTCTGCTGTTCATCATCGAAGTCGGCCTGATCATCCAGTTCGGCGTCGACCATCGCCTGGTTGAAGCGCCCTATATCGGCGAATCCTGGAACATCGTCGTCGGTGAGGAGATCGATGTCGCGATCCCGTTCCGTCTGCTCGTGGCCTTCGTGGTCGCGGCGATTGCGACCCTGTCGATCCATTTCTATCTTACGAAGACCTTCTTCGGTCGTGCGGTGCGCGCCGTCGCGCAGGACATGATGGCCCTGCGCCTCATGGGCGTGGACCCGATCCGGGTCAAGCGCATCGCCTTCGCGTTGGGCGTGGCAACCGCGGGTATCGGCGGCGCGCTGATGATTATCGTGCTGCCGATTGAGCCTTCGGTTGGGCGGCTTTATCTCGGCAACGTCTTCGCCATTGTTGTGCTGGGCGGCCTTGGTTCGATGAGCGGCACGCTGCTGGCGGCTGTGATCATCGGCATTGCCGAGAGCATCGTGGCCACGTTCTTCGGCCCGTCCTGGGCACCGGCCGTTTCCTTCGGCATTCTGCTTGCGGTTTTGGCCTTCCGTCCTGAAGGACTGTTTGGCAAGACGGCGGGAGCACATTGATGAAGTACACGTTTGAAATAATCTGCATGCTGCTGATTGTCGGCCTGTTTGTGTTGACGCAGGTCATCGGCAACCAGTTCTACTTCTTCATCGGCTTCGTGATCCTGCAGTACATGGTCATGGCGACCGCCTGGAATATCCTGGGTGGATATGGCGGTTATGTGAATTTCGGCAGTGCCGGGTTCCTGGCTACGGGGGCTTACACAGCCGTCGCGCTGATCAATTTCCTCGATGTCGGTCTGGTGGAGCAGATGGTCGCGGGCGGGGTCATCGCGGGTCTCTTGGGACTCGCGACGGGTTACCTGACCTTGCGTCTGCGGGGCGTGTATTTCGCCATCGCGACCCTGGCGCTCGCGATCATCCTCGAGACGATCGTCGCCCATTGGGATTATGTCGGTGGCGCGGCGGGGACGTCGATCCTGCCCAAGCGCAAACCGGAGCTCTTCGGCGAACTGATTGTCGATCGCAAGGCGGGAATTTTCGAGAACTACAAAGAGTATTTGTTCTTCCTCATGGGGACTGTCGCGATCATCAGTGTCTGGGTCGCGCGCTACATCGAGAACAGCAAACTCGGGCGCGGCCTGAATGCGATCAAGGACAGCGAGGAAGCCGCGGAATGCATGGGCGTTCCGACCCTGCGGTTGAAGCTGATCGCGACCACCATCAGCGGTGCCATGATGGGCGTCGCGGGTGCGCCGTTGGCGAGCTACCTGACGTTTATCGACCCGCTCTCGGCCTTCAATCTGGAATACGCGATCAACGCGATCGCCATGCCGATGATTGGTGGCACGATAAGTTGGGCGGGGCCGGTGATCGGGGCATTGCTTCTGGGGACGGCTCAACAGGTATCGTCGCTTTGGATCCAATCGGAACTTAATCTGTTGATTGTCGGTGTGGTCCTTGTGGTCTTCGTGATCATCGCACCGGAAGGGATAATTGGCTGGTTCAGGAAATCACGTCAGGGGTCGGGCCGATGAGCGAAGCACTTCTGAAGGTCGAGGGCGTCTCGAAGCATTTCGGTGGTTTCACCGCGCTGTCGAATGTCAGCACCCATGTTGCTGCGGGAGAGCGTTTCGGGCTTATTGGCCCCAACGGCGCCGGCAAGACGACGATGATCAACTGCGTGTCCGGGTTGCTGCGCAACGAGGAAG
>JAQCFD010000043.1 GCA_027618305.1 Pseudomonadota bacterium | reverse complement strand
CGCCCCACGGTCCAGGTCGGCGATCCGTTCACGGAAAAATTGCTGCTCGAGGCCTGTCTGGAGCTGATGGCGACCGACGCCATCATCGCGATCCAGGACATGGGCGCCGCGGGTCTCACGTCATCTTCGGTCGAGATGGCGAGCAAGGGCGAGGTCGGAATCACGCTGACCCTCGACGATGTGCCCCAGCGCGAAACGGAAATGACGCCTTATGAGATGATGTTGTCGGAGAGCCAGGAGCGCATGCTCATGGTGCTGAAACCCGGCCGCGAGGCGCAGGCGCGGGCCATCTTCGATAAATGGGAGCTCGATCTCGCGGTCATCGGCGAGACCAATGACAGCCAGCGTCTGGTGCTGATGTGGCAGGGCGAGGTCGCGGCCGACATCCCGGTGCCGCCGCTGGTCGCGGCCGCGCCTGAATATGAACGCCCCTGGACGGTGACCCCGCCCCGCGCGGTCCTCGGCCCGAATGATGTGGCCGCACCGGACGATCTGGCCGACGCGTTGCTGGAGCTGGTCGCCAGCCCCGATCTGTGTTCGCGGCGCTGGGTCTGGGAACAGTATGACCACATGGTCATGGGCGACACGGTCGGTCGGCCGGGCGGCGATGCCGCTCTTGTGCGGGTCCACGGCACCAACAAGGCGTTGGCGATCAGCACCGACTGCACCCCGCGCTACGTGTTCGCCAACCCCATCGAGGGCGGTAAGCAGGCGGTCGCGGAATCCTGGCGCAATGTCACGGCGGTGGGCGCGACCCCGCTGGCGGTGACCAACAATCTGAACTTCGGCAATCCGGAACGGCCGGAGATCATGGGCCAGTTGGTTGGCGCCGTGAAGGGCATTGGCGCGGCCTGCGAGGCGCTCGATGCGCCTGTCGTATCGGGCAACGTCTCGCTCTACAACGAGACCAACGGCGAGGCGATCCTGCCGACCCCGGTGATCGGTTGTGTCGGGCTGATCGACGATCTGACCAAGGCCGTTGGCGGCGCGTTCACGAACGCGGGAGACGCGGTATTCGTCGTCGGCGAGACGGCGGGCTGGCTTGGCTGTTCGATCTATCAGCGCGACCAGGCAGGCGGCACAAAAGGCGCGCCCCCGCCCGTGGACCTCGATGTCGAGCGCCGCAATGGCGATTTCGTGCGACAGGCGATCCATGCAAACCAGATCAATGCGTGTCATGACGTCAGCGACGGCGGCATCGCCGTCGCGCTGGCCGAAATGGCGATTGCCGGCAATATCGGCGCGGAAATTGACCCCGCGAGCGATTTGCCGGTCCATGCCTGGGCATTTGGCGAGGATCAGGCGCGTTATGTCGTAACCTGCCCGAATCCCGCGGAATTCGCCGCCGCGGCCGAAGATGCCGGCGTCCATGTAGAACGCATCGGCTCCGTTGGTGGGGCCGCGTTGACACTCTCAGGGACGAAGCCTATATCCGTCGAGGCGCTACGCGATGCCCATTCGCGCTGGTTGCCGGCGTATATGGCATCGCGCAAGAATTAGTCAGACGCGATACCGCAATCACCCCGGGGAGTTACCCAAATGCCGATGGCCGCCAGCGAGATCGAAAACCTGATCAAGGCTGCGTTGCCGGATGCCGAAATCCGGATCGATGATCTGCGCGGCGACGGCGACCATTATCTGGCCAATGTCGTGTCGTCGGCATTCGTCGGCAAATCCCGGGTCCAGCAACATCAAATGGTTTATGAAGCTCTTCAGGGCCGCATGGGCGGCGAGCTCCACGCGCTCGCGCTGCAGACATCTGCCCCCGAGAGCAGCTAACCCAATCAACCGGAGGTCGATATGACTGACAACCCCGTGCACGAACGCATCAAGACCGACATCGATCAGAATGAAGTCATGCTCTTCATGAAAGGCACCCCGGTCTTCCCGCAATGTGGTTTTTCGGCCGCCGTGGTCCAGATTCTGAACCATATGGGCGTCAAATTCGGCAGCGCCGACGTGCTGGTTGATCCGGCCATCCGGGATGGCATCAAGGAATTCACCAATTGGCCGACCGTCCCGCAGCTTTATGTGAAGGGCGAGTTCGTTGGCGGTTGTGACATCATCCGCGAGATGTTCGAGACCGGCGAACTTGAGAAAATGTTCGAGGAAAAGGGCGTCGCGCTCGAAGCTGCCTGAACAACGACCTTCCGCTATTGTGAACGGGCCGCGATTTTCGCGGCCCGTTTTTCATTCCACACCATTCCTTGCCCCTTGCGGAGCCCCTCTCCTGCCGCAGCCCCCGACATCTCCAGACGCGCGCCGCCAATTCTCCAGCGCCGAAACCGCCGGGCTGGCCATGGGGATCGGCGCGTTCCTGATATGGAGCTTCACCCCCTTCTATTTCGAGGCGATCCAGCAATTGCAGGTCGTGGAGATCGTCGCGCATCGTTTCCTCTGGTGCATTCCGTTCATGGCGCTGGTGCTCACCCTCGCGCGCCAGTGGGCGGACCTGTTCGCCGCACTACGCAACCGGCGGGTCCTGGCCACCCTGTTCCTGACCGCCGCGCTGATCAGCGTGAACTGGAGCATGTTCATCTTCACGGTGGTCACCGACCAGCTTCTCGCCGCGAGCCTGGGCTACTTCCTGAGCCCGCTGGTCAATGTGCTGCTGGGATTCGTGGTTCTGCGGGAACGCCTGTCGAACGGCCAACGCATCGCCGTGGCGCTGGCGGCGATCGGCGTGGGCATCCAGATCTTGGCATTCGGCCAGGTGCCATGGATCGCACTCGTCATCGCCTTCTCTTTCGGCAGCTACGGCCTGTTGCGCAAGACCGTCGCGGCCGGGCCCGCGGTCGGCCTGTTCGTCGAATGCACGGTCATCGCCCCCATCGCGGCGGCGGCGCTCATCTGGTTCTCGGTCCAGGGCACCGGCGCGTTCGGACAATCCGGGCCCGGGTTCGATGCGCTGATCGCCTTTTCAGGCGTCGTCACCGGGTTGCCGCTGCTCATGTTCGCCGCGGCGGCCCGCCGGGTCCAACTGGCGACCATCGGGCTGATGCAATACATCGCGCCGTCATTCTATCTGCTGTTTGCCGTGACCTTCTTCCCGCAGCCTTTCGGGACGGCTGAAATCATCACCTTTGCCTTCATCTGGCTGGCGCTGATCATCTACACGGCGGAGATTTTCCGAACGCGCATTGTATGATTCCGGATGTGACCGCCTGACGCGTTGAATCCCCCGATAACAGGGCGCAAGATGGGTCAACGGTGACAAAACAATCGGAGACAACACGATGGCTATGTACTGGCTCGACCATGTGAATATACGCACGGCCCAACTCGATGAGATGTCCGCCTTCTACGAAGACGTCCTCGGGCTTAAGCGCGGCAAGCGACCGAGCTTCCAATTCGGCGGTGCCTGGCACTATTGCGGCAGCAACGCGATCGTCCATCTCGTGGAATCGGTGAAGAAGATCAAGCCCGGCGAGGCCCAGGTCGAACACTTCGCGTTACGCGCCGGGGGTAGCATGAAGACATTCCAGCGCAAGATGCGCGAGCACGACGCGCCCTATAACGTGGTGCCGCTGCTCGAGATCAACATGGTTCAGGTGAACGTCTTCGACCCGGATGGCAACAAGGTCGAGGTCCAGTTCGCCGCCACCGGTGACGATGACATGGAGCCCTTCCCCGGCAAGAGCGCGGCGTCGAAGCGCCGTTTCAAGAAGGGCGCAGAGATCAACTCAACCGGCGTCATGACACTGAAGGACTCCAAGGCAAAGACGTCGAAGACCAACAAGAAACTTGGAACTCCGAAGCCAATCCGCGCGCCCAGAAAACGCCCGGTCAACGCCTAGGTCCGGCGGTAAAGAATACGTGAATATGAGGATATTGAAATATATTGGAATATTCTGATATCGACGGTGTTTAACAGGTAGCGATTAACGTCGGAGCGGCAATTTATGTTTGGAACGAAGGTTCTCTCCTCGAGGCTCGGCAAGGCGCTCGCCGTCGCCGTGCTGATCGGGGCTGCAAGCCTGCATCACCCCGGTGACGCAGCCGCCGAGACCGTGACGGCCGGCAAGGTCATTCCCAGCATGCTGGAAGTGCCCGATCAGAGCGATCAGGTACGCGGGTTCGAAAACCTGCGAGGCACGAAGGGCCTGGTCATGCTGTTCTCACGCTCCCTGGCGTGGTGACCGACCTGCATTCACCAGGCGGTCGTCTGGAACGAAAATATCGAAAAAATCAGGTCAAACGGCCTCGAGGTCGTGTCGGTCACGGCTGATGACGTCGCGACGGTTCAACGCTTCGCCAAACTGCGCAAGATCGGCTATCCGCTTCTCTCGGACGAAAACCGCGACGTGATCAACGCCTTCGGGCTGTTCAATGACAGGTTCCCCGAAGGCAGCCGCTATCGCGGGACCGCCATTCCCATGGTGGTCGTGGTCAACGCCGACGGGGTCGTGACCCGCACTTATAACGGTCACGGCTATACCGAGGATCATGAGATCGCGACGATCGTGAGCAACGCGCTGGAAGAGGCGGACGGGCCGAAGAGCCAATAGTCACGATGTCTCGGTTCGGGCATCAAACGAATGTGTTTTGAAAACGCCCGCGTGATTAATCACATACAGGTCTCGGACGCGTCACCCGGCGCGCGCAACATGAGACAGAAATGACCGCAACCCGCACCACCGCGCGTTCCTTCTGGCTGCTGGGCCTTACAGCCGTCATGCTGGGAACCCTTGCATGGCCGAACACCGCCAACGCGCAGATCAAGGACGCGGTCCGCGAGGGCGTGCAGGTGGGCACCCCCCTGCCCCATGATCTGACGGTTCCCGACCAGTCGAATCAGGTGCAAAGCTTCGTTACGTTGAAGAAGAACCGCGGCCTGATCCTGATCTTCTCCCGTTCCCTGTCCTGGTGACCCTATTGCATTGTCCAGGCGGTCGCCTGGAACGACAGGATCGATGACGTCCGCGCGCTCGGCTACGAGGTCGCCACGGTCACCTATGACGATGTGGATAAGCTGAAACGCCTCGAACGGCGCGAGAAAATCGACTACCCGATGTTGTCGGACGTGAATTCGGACGTCATCCGGGCCTTCGGCCTGCTGGCGGAGAACTATCCGCAAGGCAGCTTCTATTACGGCGTGCCCCACCCCGCCATCGTGGTCCTCGATGCCGAGGGCAAGGTCAGCCACCGCTTCTCCGAAGCGCACTATACGGCCCGTCCCGATATTGACGACGTGCTGGCGGTCCTGCGCAAGGACGCGACCAGCTAAAACATCCGAGCCTTGTTTCTTCGTCATGCCCGGGCTTGACCCGGGCATCTCATTCAGCCGTCCATGAGATACGCGGATCAAGTCCGCGTATGACGGGATCAGGGTACGAAAAAGGCCGCCCGAGGGCGGCCTTTTGTATTGGAATGGCCGGAACGACCGATCAGAGCGAGTAGTACTCGACGACCAGGTTCGGTTCCATTTTCACGGGATATGGCACATCGGCCAGCTTCGGCCCGCGAAGATAAGTGCCCTTCAAGCTGTTCAGGTCGACATCCATATAATCGGCGAGTTCGCGCTCGGATGAAGCAATCGCCTCGAGCACCAGCGGCAGCTCGCGCGACTTCTCCTTCACCTCGATCACGTCACCATCCTGAACGGCGTAGGACGGGATGTTCACCTTCTTGCCGTTCACCCGGATATGTCCGTGGTTGACGAACTGGCGCGCGGCGAAAATCGTCGGCACGAACTTCATCCGGTACACGACCGCGTCGAGGCGGCGCTCCAGGAGTTCGATCAGATTCTCGCCCGTGTCGCCGCGACGGCGAACGGCTTCATCGTAATAGCGGCGGAACTGGCGCTCGCCGACATCACCGTAATATTTGCGGAGCTTCTGCTTGGCCATCAGATGGAGGCCATAATCGGAAGGCTTCTTGCGGCGGCGACCATGCTCGCCCGGGCCGTGCTCACGGCGGTTGATCGGGCTCTTGGGCCGACCCCAGAGATTCTCGCCGAGACGGCGATCAATCTTGTACTTTGCGGAATGCCGCTTAGTCATGTTTCAGATCCATTCTTGTCATTGTTGTCCCGATCAGCACCACGATATAAGCATCGCAATACGGGATCCGGTCGTTGCCGGTCCACATACACGGGAATGGCGCGCACTATAGGGATCGGCGGCGCTATGTCAAACGCGTATAGCGCGTTCGAACGCCCCCTTTTCTTACGTTCCCGAGGTGTATCGACACATGGCGTCCAGAACCCGATCCGGCAATCATCTCAAGGGCATAGCGATCACCGCGACCGGCGTCGTGATCCTCACGCCCGACGGGCTGATCACCTCGCTCATCGCCGCCGACATCCGCACCTCGCTGTTCTGGCGCGGGCTGCTGCTCGGCATCGCGATGACCGGGTTCCTGCTGGTCCGTTATCGCGGCGACCTGGCGCGAGTCCTCGGCCCCTTGCGCCGGCTCCCGCACCTGGCCGTCGCGGCCATGTTCGCCGCCTCGTCGGTCGGCTGGGTCATGGCGATCACCCTGACGAGCGTCGCCAACACGCTGTTCATCATCGCCTGCGCGCCGCTGTTCGCGGCGATCTTCGCCCGCGTGTTCATGGGCGAGCGCGTGGCGCCGCGGACGATCGTGACGATCATCATCGCGATCGGGGCGATGGCGGTGATCTTCGCCGAGGGGCTGGGCCGCGGGGACCTGTACGGCAACCTGGCGGCGGTCGCCACGGCGCTCGTCTGGGCCGGGATGGTGGTTGTGCTCAGCCACACCCAGATCGAGGACCCGGCGCCGGCCATGGCGCTGAGCGGCTATATCGTGGCCGTGCTGGCGTTCTTCGTGGCCCCCACGGTCGCCGTGGTCGCCCTGGACATGCTGTGGCTCGGCCTGCTCGGGCTGGTCATCCTGCCGGTCTCGTTCTTCCTGATCATGCTGGGCCCGCGCCACCTGTCCGCGCCGGAAGTCAGCCTGATCATGCTGCTGGAAGCCGTCTTGGGGCCGATCTGGGCGTGGTGGTTCATCGCACAGTCGCCCACGCCGCTCTCCCTGATCGGCGGCGCGGTGATCGTGGGCGCACTCGCCATTCACTTCGCCATCGGCCTGCGGGGTGAGCGAGACAGCGCCTAGGGGATGCCAGCTTTCAGGCACCGGAACGCCGGGCTTCCTGATAGCCCCGCCTGCCTCAAAACGCCTGAATCGTGGAATTTTTCACCGCATTTACGAAGGCGCTGCTGTGCATTCTCGTCCTTGCGGCGGTCCTGAAGGTGCTGTTCGATTTGCGTGTCCGGTCGCGCCAGACCCGCCGGAGGATCAAAAATCCAGGGTGCGGCAGGCCAAGGGATGGCGGTGTACTGTCCTTTCTGTTTGATTTTGTGTTTCCCGGAAACCTTTGATATTTGTCATACTTCCGATAACTTCACGGAAGTGTAAAAACCGGGGTGTCACTATGGCGAACAAATATCACGAACCGCAGTCTGCCTTCTTCGTGATCGCGGACATATCCGGTTACACCAAGTTCATGTCTGAAACGGAGATTACACACGCCAAGGGCGTGCTTGAAAGTCTCTTCGACGCCATCGTACCTGCGATCCGTGCGCCACTGTCGGTCGGCGGCCTGCAAGGCGATGCGGTCTTTGCCTATGCCTTTGAAAGTTCGGTGATGACCAAGCAGTTCATCATGGATTTTGCAGAGCAACTTTACTGCAATTTCGCTCAGTGCAAGGAGCAGATGGTTATCAACACCGGCTGCGGCTGCGGCGCCTGTACGACCATCGACAGTCTCGACCTGAAAATCGTGGTGCACCATGGCGAGTGCATAATCCAACAGACTGACGGTCGTGATGAAGTGGCGGGCAAGGACGTAATCACCGCGTTCCGGTTGCTGAAGAATTCAGTCAAAGAGCGAACCGGGCTCGATGCATATATGCTGATCTCCTGTGATGCGTTACGCAAAATGGAACTCATGGAATATTTTGCAGCGGACGAATTCCACACCGAGAAAATTGAGCATATCGGCGAGGTCGAGTATGTGGTGCGCGATCTGCAGCAGGCTTGGGAGAAAAGGCGGAACGGTGGGCGCGTGTTTGTCGAACCCAAAGATGATCTTCTGATCGATGAGTGGTTGATCCCGGTTCCTGTTGGGCCGGATGTCGCCTTTTCGATCTGTACGCGTCCTGATACGCGGGGTCGTTGGTACGGGGCGAACCTGGTCGAGCTCTTCAATGACAACAAGGGAAAGGTCGAGCCAGGTGCTCTGTATCACTGCCATCATGGCAAGGACCTGTTTCCATATGAGATCGTTGATTGGCGTCCCGGTGAGTACGCGACGGGACGCTACAATCTGCCCATGGGAATCACGCTCTACGAGACCAATGAGTTCCTGCCTGTCGGCGAAGGCACGTTGGTAAAGGTGCGGTTTGCCAGGGCGACTTCACCAAAGCTTGCGGGCAAGCTGATGGCCGGAATGGTGAACAAGAAGGTTAAGGGCTATATCCAGCCCGACCTGCAGAATCGCACGGACCGTCTGCATGAAATTTGTCGGGACTGGCTTTCGGAAGATCCCACTTTGGGTGACGTGCCGGCGGGCGCATAGGGCGGTACCGCCGCGCGCAGATATTCGAAAACCGGAGGCGCGGAATGAGTTATGAGGCCCTGTGTGATTTGCTCGAGAACATGATCGCCTGAACGCGTTTGCTGTTAAGGCCTCTCGCGCGGCTGGGCGTCAGTGCTCAACGTGCTGCCTTTCGTGGCTTTTTTCGTAGCATCGAAAGGCAGGTAGATTCTCAAGCACCTGGAATTCCCGGCTTTTCGACGGTTGGTATCCCCTCCTCTACGGGACGGCGAGTTCCGGCAGGGTAAAGGCCTCGAGATCGTTCGCGACACCCGGCACCATGTGAGCCCCCATATCCTGAAACGGCTCCGGTGCTGCATCTCGCAACTTCGCCGACGCGCCCACGGGGACGTCCAGGTCCTTCGTCAGCCCTTCGAGGCGGGCGGCCGCGTTGACGGCGGGTCCGATCACCGTGAAATCAAACCGCCGATGCGTCCCCACATTGCCGTACACGACCTCGCCGACATGCAGGGAAATGCCGGACCTGATAGGCGGCAAATCCGAACCATCGCGTTGGGAAATCATGCGTGTTGCGCGTTCCAGTGCTTCGCGCGTGGTCGAGATCGCGGAACGGCACATGCTTTCGACGCTTCGCGCCCCGGAATCGATCGGAAAGATTGCGAGCACACCGTCACCGCGCGCCTGTTCCACGAGCCAGGCATTCGAGCCCTGAATCGGCATCAGGCCGTGCCGGCAGGTCGTGGGCGCACCCGCCATTCACGTCGCCATCGGCCTGCGCGGCGAAGCGCGAAGACAAGGCTGGCCGGTCAGCTGTCGGCCCCGTTCTGCTCGCGTTCTTCCGCTTCGCGGCGGCGCCTTGCATTCTGCGTGTGCTGCCAGCTTCGCGTGAGCGCGCTGATCATGCCGTGGAAGGTCCGCACCTCCTGGTCGGTCAGGCGCGGGCGTTGCAGCATGGCGCGCAGGTTGCGCATGACGGTCGGCCGCAGGTCGGGCGCGCGGAAGAACCCGCCGGCGTCCAGTTCGCTCTCCAGCCGGTCGAACAGGCCGATCAGCTCCTGCTTCTCGGCGAGCCGCGTGCCCGACATCGAGAGCGTGTCCGCCGGCGTTTCATCGCCCGCGGTGAACCATTCATAGGCGACCAGCAACACCGCCTGGGCGAGATTGAGCGAGGAATAGGCCGGGTTCAGGGGCACGGAAATCACCGTGTCGGCCATCGAGATATGCTCGTTCGTCATCCCCGACCGTTCGGGCCCGAACAGCACGCCGATTTTCTCGCCGCGCGCCTGGACGGCCCGCATGTCGGCCGCCGCCTCGCGCGGGGTGAGGACACGCACGGTCAGCTCGCGCGGGCGCGCCGTGGTGGCATACAACACCGTGACATCCGCCACCGCCTCTTCCAGCGTCGCGAAGGCCTGCGCGCCGTCCAGCACCTCTGTCGCCCCCGACGCCATCGCCAGCGCCTTCGAATTCGGCCAGCCCTCGCGCGGATTGACCAGCGACAATTGGTCGAGCCCGCAGTTCAGCATCGCGCGCGCCACCGCACCCACATTCTCGCTGAGCTGCGGCTCGATCAGAATGACACGCGGCCCGCCGAGCGTCGGCGATTGTGTGCGGTCGGTACCGGCCATCGTCGCTTAGGAAGGGCTTAGAACAGCGCGGGCGCAGGACACGAACGGTTCGCTCTTCACCTTGGCGATCGCTTCGTCCTGCGAACGGACCTTGCTCGGCGTACCCTGACGCAGCAAAACACCCTGAATGCGCGAACTGCGGCTGGCCATTGCATAGGTCAGCGCCGTATTGCCGTTCGCGTCTTCGGCCTTCACATCCGCCCCGCGTTTGATCAACAGTTCGGCCGCCTTCAACTGCCCGTTCCATGCCGCGCGCATCAACGGTGTCATCTGTCCCTTGTCACGATGGTCGATATTTGCGCCCCGATCGAGGAGCAGCTCGATTGTCTTCTCCCAGCCATTCTTCGCGGCCCAGGTCAACGGGGTGCAGCCGTTTTTGCCATCCTCCTCGATCCGAGCGCCGACCTCGATGAGCAGTCGCAGAGCCTTGTTGTTTCCACGCGATGCCACATTGATCAGCGGCGTTGCACCGACTTCGTCTTCGCTGTTGGGATCGGCGCCCTTATCCAGAAGTTCGCGAATCTGATCGACCCCGGCCGTGGCGGAGGCATGCAGCAGTTCACGATTCATATCGCGCGACGTCTGCGCGGCGAGCCGTGCTGCCGCGAGAACAAAGACGCCAAGCGGCACCCAGATCATCCGTATGCTGAATTCTAATCCCATAGTCGGGCGCAAACTACGCGATGCGCGCGCGTTCGTCATCCAAGATCGGAGTGATTTAGGCGCGTGCGCAGCGGGCTGAAGGCATTGAATGCAAAAGGAAAAACAATATCCAGAAGGTCGGCGGCACAACGGTCAGAGAAGAAGCAGGCAGACATCTCGGACGGACAATGAACGGCGGTCGCACCAAGGGTTGAGCATCCCTCAATCATGCGCCTGACGGCGCCACAAAAATACCGCTACACTCTTCACGTCGAAAGCTTCAACGCAGGAGCGCACCCATGTCGGAAGCGATGCAGAAGTCTTTTACCGCAGTCTTTGACTGCGAAGCGCGCGCGGTCGGCAAAATGCGCTCGGAAATGACCGTCCATTGGCGCGAGCCCCGGCAAATGAGCTGGGAAATGGCGTCCGACGAGACCGGGTTCCAGGGCGGTGACGGCACCGCCCCCGTACCCATGGCCTATTTCATGGCCGGGCTGACCAGCTGCCTGATGACCCAGGTCCGCGCCTTCGCCAAAAAGATGCGGATCGATGTGCGCAACGCCGTCGTGAACTGCCACGCGGAATGGGAAGCCACCGTCGAGGGGCGCGATCCCTATGTCGCGGCCCCAAAGGGCGTGCGCATGGATATCGAATTTGACAGCGACGCGTCGGTGGAAGACCGGCTGCGGCTCATCGAAGCCGCCAGAAAGGGATGTTTCATCGAGGCGATCGTGCGCGAGCCGACCTTTGTCGCCCATCGCCTGAAGACCGAAGACGGCTGGATCGACGCCTGATCACACAGGCCGCAACAACACCGAATATTCCGGGAGGACACGTCCATGGCAAAACCCAAGGTAATCGTTCAGTTGTATCCGATGATCCCCACCGACGGGGAGGAAGACCGCAAGGCCCGCGCGCCCGTCGGGGCCGACAGCGACGCCTATTACAAGGCGGTCCATGAATGGACGGACATCGTCAAAGCCGCCGACGAGATGGGCATCTGGGGCATGTCCACGATCGAGCATCATCTGCATTCCGAGGGCTATGAAGTCGGCCCGAACCCGGGTGTGCTGAACGCCCATTGGGCCGCGCATACCAAGAACATGCATGTGGGCGCGCTGGGCTATGTGCTCGCGACCCAGGACCCCATCCGCGTGGCTGAAGAGACGGCGATCATCGATCACCTCACCCACGGCAAATATTTCGTCGGTTTTGCCCGCGGTTATCAGAAGCGCTGGACCGACATTCTGGGCCAGGCCTCCGACGCCCCGGCATCGACCTCGGACGGCAGCGCCGCCGACATCCTGAACAGACAGATCTTCGAGGAACGCCTCGAGATGATCATCGATTGCTGGACCAAGGATTCGGTGGAGCTCAACGGCCAGTTCTACCAGGCGCCCTACCCCATCAAGACGGGTGTGCAGGGCTATCCGGGCGGCGACATCGCGCGGGCGGCCGGCGCCGAGGGCGAGGTCGACGACGCGGGCAATATTCGCCGGATCTGTGTGGTCCCGAAGCCTTTCCAGAAGCCCCACCCACCGGTCTTCATCGGCGTGCACAAAAGCCCCGAGACCATCGAATATTGCGCCAAACACGGCTTCCATCCCTGCTATTTCAATCCCACGGATGTGGTCATCGATCTGGCCAGGATGTATCTGGATGAGGCGAACAAGGCGGGCCACAACTTCCAGCTGGGCGAACGTCAGAACATCGTCCGCCAGACCCGGATCGCCCCGAACCGCGACGAATTCAAGCGCCGGGTGATGAAGTACGACATCGACATCTTCAAGAATTTCTATTCGGCCTTCGCCAGCCACAATGTCGAGCGGGCGGACCCGAGCGACGAGGCGGCGTTCGACGCGATGCAGAACACCAGCTTCCTGACCGGCGGCACGGTCGACGACGCGATCGCCTATTGGCGGGGCATCTTCGACCAGGCGCCGTTCGAGTACATCACCCTGATCTGGCATTTCGCCCAGCAGCCCAAGGATCTGGTGCTGGAGGAAATGCAGCTGTTCATGGACAAGGTGCTGCCGGAACTCGACGTGCCCGACTACGCGGTGGCGGCCGAGTAACGACCGACGGTCTGCGCGACCACCATTTTTGGAGCGCGCCGTCCGGGGTGCAGGCGTTGAACGCGAATGCCAGCGCATTGACGCACAGAAATGCGGGTAAGCGGGTGAACATCATCTTGTCGCCTGGGCCTGATTATCGGCCACGCGCCAACCTGGCGCGCCGACTGGTGACGTGCGCCTGACAAGGGCCTCAATTCGGTGAGATCAATGTCTGACAATGACCGTTATGCCCGCACTTGTTGCGGGTAACCACGTCAGTACGCCGCGTGACACGACGACGTGGATGGCCGGATCAAGTCCGGCCATGACGAATGCTTTTCAGATGTGGCTAGCTTCGCGTCTGAAGCAGCTTGTAGACGATCGCGTCGTCCAGCGCCTCATATGCCGCATCGATGATGTTCGGCGAGATTCCGACGGTGCCCCAACGCAAGCCGGTGTCGTCGGTCGACTCGATCATCACCCGGGTCACCGCCGCCGTCGCCTGTTGCGGCGTCAGGATTCGCACCTTGAAGTCCACGAGCCGCATGGTCTCCAACTCCGGATACGCCGGTAGCAGGGACTTGCGCATCGCATCATCCAGCGCGTTGACCGGGCCATTGCCCTCGGCCACCTGCATGGAATGGGTTTCCCCGACCTGCATCTTGACCACGGCCTGGCTGATCGTTGTCACCTCGCCGCGGGCATTGAACCGCCGCTCCACCTCGGAACGGAAACTCTCGACCCGATAGAATGCCGGCAACGCGCCCAGCGCGCGTCGCGCAAGAAGCTCGAAGCTCGCCTCGGCGCCGTCATAGGCATAGCCGTCGTACTCGCGGGCCTTCACATCTTCGACCAGCCGGGTGATCCGCGGGTCCTTGCTGTCGACCTCGATCCCGGCATCTCGCAGCCGCGAGAGAATATTCGAACGCCCCGCCTGGTCCGACACCACGATATGGCGCGCATTGCCCACAATCTCCGGATCGACATGCTCATAGGTCGCGGGGTCTTTCTGGACCGCCGACACATGCAATCCACCCTTATGGGTGAAGGCCGCGTCACCCACATAAGGCGCCGTGCGATCCGGCGCGCGATTGAGCAGCTCGTCGAGCAGGCGCGAGACATGGGTCAGCCGGCGCAATCCATCCGCGTCGAGCCCGGTCTCGTAGGCGCCGCCATATTTGAGCATCAGGTTCGGCAGGACGGTGACCAGATTGGCGTTGCCGCAACGCTCGCCGAGCCCGTTCAGGGTACCCTGCACATGGCGCACACCCGCCTCGACCGCGGCCAGCGTGTTCGCGACCGCATTGCCGGTGTCGTCATGGGTGTGAATGCCGACCCGCTCACCGGGAATATGCGCCAGCACTTGCCTGACGATGGTCGATATCTCGTGGGGCAAAGTGCCGCCGTTGGTGTCGCACAGCACGACCCAGCGCGCACCCGCATCATGGGCGGCCTTCACGCAGGCCAATGCGTAATCCGGGTTGGCCTTGTAGCCGTCGAAGAAATGCTCGGCGTCGAACAACACCTCGTCCTTGCGCGTCGCGGCGTAGGCGACGCTTTCGCCGATCATCGCGACATTGTCCTCGCGCGGAATGCCGAGCGCCAGATCGACGTGGAAATCCCAAGTCTTGCCGACCATGCAAATGGAGTCCGCCGCCGTCGAAATCAGCCCGTTGATACCCGGGTCGTTGGCCGCGCCGTGATCCGGTCGTCGGGTCATGCCGAAGGCGGTAAAGCGGGCGTTTTTCAGGCCCGGAGAGGTCGCAAAAAACGCGTCATCGACCGGGTTGGCACCGGGCCAGCCGCCTTCCACATAGTCGATTCCGATCTCGTCGAGCGCGCGCGCAATGGTTCGCTTGTCGTCGACGGAAAAATCAACGCCGCGGGTCTGCGCGCCGTCACGCAGGGTCGTATCGAAGATGTAGATGCGTTCGGCCATCGGCTAGCCCTCGCGCCGCCAGGTCGTCCCGCCGGCGCCATCTTCGAGAACAATGCCCTGGGCGGTGAGTTCGTCGCGAATTTCATCGGCGCGCGCGAAATCCTTGGCCGCACGCGCAGCGATACGTTCCGCAATCAGCGCGTCGATGGCCGCATCGCCATCGCCCTGGAACCAGGTCGCGGCATCCATTTGCAGCAAGCCAAGCAGTCGCCCGGCGGCTTTCAGTGCGCCGGTGGCCCGCAACACCTGCTCCGGTGTCTCGGCGGCGAACACGGCGTCCGCCGCGACATGCAGGCCCGCGATCGCCAATGGCGTGTTGAGGTCGTCCTCCAGCGCGGCCACCACGTCGGCCGGAATGACATATGAAATGTCCTTAGGTCCTTCTTCGCCGTCCAACGCGTCATGACGCAGGCCCAGGGCGCGGTAGAAGCGGTTCAGCTCCTGACGGGCCTCGCGGACGCCGTCCTTCGAGAAATCCAGCGGCTGGCGATAGTGAGACTTCAGCAAGGCCAGACGCAGCGCCTCACCGGGAAACTCATCCAGCAGGCCGATGACCGTGTAGAAGTTGCCCTCCGACTTGGACATCTTCTCGCCTTCGCTCATCAGGTAGCCGTTATGCACCCAATAGCGCGCGAAGCTCTCGTCCGGATGGGCGCAGCGCGACTGGGCGATCTCGTTCTCATGGTGCGGAAACACCAGATCGACCCCGCCGCCATGGATGTCGAAAGAGCGCCCGAGATGCTCCGCGCTCATTGCCGAGCATTCCAGATGCCAGCCGGGGCGACCTCGGCCCCACGGGCTTTCCCAACCGGGCTGTTCGTCGCTCGACGGCTTCCACAGCACGAAATCCGACGGGTCGCGTTTGTACGGCGCCACTTCGCCCCCCTTGCCTACGATC
>JAQCFD010000042.1 GCA_027618305.1 Pseudomonadota bacterium | reverse complement strand
CATCCCTATGGAGATCAAAAGAATGATGCACTAACATTTAAAACGGACCAGTCAGTGGGGGCAGGTCAATCGCCGAGGCCGCACCAAGCCCCTTGTTGCCGCCCGATATGATTGCGTTCTTGCCTTTGAGATTGAGATCCATCGTCTTGTCCCCTCGAGTTGGTCACCGGGGCCGGTGATAGCACCGGGCCCCGGGGGGCGATAGGATCGTTGCAGAATAAGGCTTTTGCCGGGGGTCCCTGCTGCTATGGAATCTTGTCGTTGATTATGTCGTTAGCACGGACGGGCGATCCGGAGCGTACAGACACCACAACTGTAAGAAAGCCATGCTATCCGATTCATCGGATGTCTCTGGAGAGAAGGTCCATTGGTCTGCGATCGTCCGGTTTTTTGGATCGTTCGAGGCGCCTAAGGTGATCGGGATGACACAAGGTTCGACAGGGGCTCATCGAGAAGGATCAGCGAAGGTTCCCCCACGATTGCACGCGCGATGGAAACGCGTTGCTTCTGACCGCCGGACAATTGATGGGGTTTCTTGGGTGCGTGCGCTTCGAGGTGCACATGCTCGAGCGCCGCGAAGACCCGGCGCCGGATTTCGTCTTTCGGTGTGCGCTGCATTTCCAGCGGAAATGCGACGTTGTCGAAGATGGTCATGTGTGGCCACAGGCCATAATCCTGAAAGACATAGCCCAGCCGTCGGTCCTGCGGCGGTGTAAAGCGGCCGGCCTCGGAGTCGAAGAACTCCGTATGGGGTGCCGTAGTCTTGCCTGTGTCCGCGCGCTCCAACCCGGCGATGATGCGCAACAGCGTTGTTTTTCCGCAGCCCGATGGCCCGAGCATGGTCACAACGGATCCGGGCGTCACGTTTATCGAGATATCCCGCAAAACAATCTCGGCACCGAATGCCTTCGACACGTTGCGGATATCGAGACTATCCATTGAAAGAACTCATCACCGCGCCAATTGCCTGCTCTGAACGAGGCATAGAGGCGTCCGGTGATCAAAAAATTACAAACACGCGACAGAAATATGACAGCGCTGGAGAAGCTCTGATTTATATGACCTTGTGAACGCCGGTGCGCTTGGCGAGGGGTCCGGATACGGCCTAGGATGTCCCGGGCTTATACGGAAAGAATCGCATGATCCGCTTCGCGCCAAATTTTTATCATCTGTTCCTGGAGCTGCCGATCCACGACCGGTTCGCCGCCGCGGCCAAGATCGGTTGCACCGCCATCGAATGGCATTTCCCCTACGAGCTGCCCAAGGACGATCTGAAGGCGCTGCTCGACGATCACGGGCTTGAGTTCATGTACTGCGTCGTCCCGGCCGATTGGGACGCCGGTGTGCGCGGCCTGGGGGCCCAGCCCGGCAAGCAGGATGAATTTCGCCGCGCGGCCGATCAGGCGCTGGAATATATCCAGCATTGCGATTTCTACTCGATCAATGTGGGGGCCGGGCCGGTGCCGCCGGGCGAATCACGTGAGCGTTGTGTGGAGACCTATGTCGAGAATCTCGACTACATCGCCGCCGCATCCGGCGACCACCGATGCAAGTTCCTGCTGGAGCCCGTCACCGCGCGGCGCATCCCCGACTGGGCGATGCAGACCATGGCTCAGGCCCGCGACATTGTGACGGCGGTCGGCCGCGATAATGTGGGTCTCGTCTACGACACCTATCACATGCGTTACGAGGAGACCGGCACCCTGTCGGACATCATGGACGAATACTGGCCGTTGATCGGCTACGTCCAGATCGGCAACCCGCCCGACCGGCACGAGCCCGGCGTGGGCGAGCTCGACCTTCTATGGCTGGCGCGCCGGGCCATCGAAAAGGGCTATCAGGCGGCGATCGGGATGGAGCTCGACCCCTCGATGGACACATGGTCGAGCCTTCTCTGGATGAATGCCCTGGGTTATACGGTCGACCCTGACAATCGCCTCTAGATGAACAGCAAGGACAGGCGCATGAAGATGCTCGAATTTCTGAGAATGGTCGCGCTGGCCGTCAGCATGACGGGCTTGATCAGCGGCGCCGCGCTGGCCGAACTGGCGAAGCCGACCGGTGCTGTCGTCCTGACCATCGGCGGGGCGGTGAAGTACGCGAACCGGGCGGCGTTTGATAAATTCGATGACGCCTTTCTGAACGCCCATGAGTACAGCTTCGAGAAGGCCGCGGCCTTCGATGTCGCCATGCTCGAGAAACTCGGCACCGTGAAAACCACAATCGAGGCGGAACCCTGGCCCAACGCCGTGACGTTGGAGGGCCCGCGCCTGATCGATGTGCTGATGGCCGCAGGCTGGACCGGCAGCAAGATCACCACGGTGGCGCTGGACGGCTTTGCGGTGGAGATCTCAGCCGCCGATCTGGCCGCCCATGACTGGATTTTGGCCCTGAAGGCGGATGGCGCGCCTCTCGGCGTCGGCGGGCATGGCCCGGCCTGGATCGTCTATGCGGTGCCGAACGGCAAGGCGAGCGCGGTCGATGAATCCCGCTGGCCCTGGGCGGTGTTCTACATCGCTGCGGAATAAGCGGCTCGATATCCGCCCTGCGTGTCACGCATTGCGCATATTCGCTGCAAGCGGACTGTTTCACTAAAAGACCGAATTCCACTATTCTATAATCAATGAAAATCAGCCCGGGCGGTGCAACGCTGCCGGGCATCAAACCCACCCGCCCCGCGGGTGCATAATCTTGTTTCTTGGGAGAGCGTCGATGGCGAAGAAGAACACACCGTATATGGATGGTCAGTCACGGACCGATGTGCGTGATGGCATGCGGATCGATTGGGATGTGCCGATCACGATGGACGACGGCATTGTCCTGCGTTGCGACGTCTACCGGCCGATCAAGAACGGCAAGTACGGTGTGATCATGACCTACGGGCCGTACGGCAAACTCCTCCACTTCGAGGACGCCTATCACGACCAGTATGAGCGCATGATCGAGGACTTTCCCGAGATCGCCGCCGGTACGAGCGAGAAGTATCAGAACTGGGAGGTCGTGGATCCCGAGCGCTGGGTGCCTGACGATTATGTCTGCATCCGTGTGGACGGGCGCGGCACCGGCCGGTCCCCCGGCGTTATCGACATCTGGTCCCTGCGTGAAGCACAGGATCTGGCGATCTGCATCGACTGGGCCGGCGTCCAGTCCTGGTCGAACGGCAAGGTCGGCCTGAACGGCATTTCCTACTATGCCGAGAACCAGTGGCAAGCCGCGGCGTTGCAGCCCAAGCATCTCGCGGCGATCTGCCCGTGGGAGGGCGCGGCCGACTTCTATCGCGATATGGCCCATCATGGCGGGATCATGTGCAACGGTTTCGTCAAGGACTGGTCGGAGGCGCAGGTTTATTCCGTCCAGCACGGCAAGGGCTCGAACGGCCCGCGCTCGCGCATGAACGCCGAATGGGTGGCGGGCCCGGTCACGATGACCGAGGAAGAGCTCGGCGCCAACCGCAACAACTTCTATGAGGATTGTCTGGCCCGCAAACTGGACACCGACGAATATTGGCAATCGCGCATGCCCGACTGGAACAAGGTCAAGGTGCCGATGCTGTCCACCGCCAACTGGGGTGGCCAGGGTCTGCATCCCCGCGGCAATTTCGAAGGCTTCGTCCAGTCCAAGTCGAAGGACAAGTGGCTCGAAGTGCACGGGATCGAGCACTGGACCCATTTCTACACCGACTACGGCATGGACCTGCAGAAGCGCTTCTTTGGCTATTTCCTGAAGGGTGAGAAGAATGGCTGGAACAAGCAGCCGACCGTGCAGCTCCAGGTGCGCCACCCGGGCGAGGTGTTCGTTGAGCGCCACGAGAACGAGTGGCCGCTCAACCGGACCGAGTGGACGAAATTCTACATCGATCCTGCGGATATGAGCCTCTCGGCCACGCCGCAGAAGCGGAAGGGCGAGGTCACTTATGGCGGTTTCTCCGACGGGGTGACGTTCATGCCCCCGCCGCTGGAAGAGGATATGGAGATCACGGGGCCGATTGCCTCGAAGCTTTTCGTGTCTTCCTCGACCAGCGATGCGGACATGTTCCTGATCGTCCGGGTGTTTGGTCCGGACATGAAGGAAGTCACCTTCCAGGGCGCGCTCGATCCGCACACGCCGATTGCCCAGGGCTGGCTTCGCGCATCCCATCGCAAGCTCGACGCGAAGAAGACCTTGCCGTATCGCCCCTATCACACCCATGACGAGGAACAGCCCCTCACGCCGGGCAAGGCCTACGAGCTCGATATCGAGGTTTGGCCGACCTGCATCGTGGTCCCGAAGGGTTACCGGGTCGCGCTGTCGGTGCGGGGCCGGGATTACGTGTATCCGGGCGATTCCAATGTTCAGCTCGGCGAGTATGCCAACTGGACCGGCTGCGCGATCTTCCGCCATGACGATCCGCGCGATCGGCCGGCCCATATCTTCGGTGGCGATGTGACTCTGCACACCGGGCCCAAGGAACAGGCCTATGTGATGCTGCCGATCATCCCGGCGAAAAAGCCGGCGCGGAAGGCCACGAGCAAGAAGTAACAAGGAATATCGGGCGGCCTGGAGACAACGGGCCGCCCGAAACGTTTCCAAAGGGCGTCTCAACGAATAATGCCTGCAAGGCCCTCGTCATGATGGGGTCCGCATAGGGGAGGAAATGACCATGGACGACATTAAATATACCGGCGATCCGCTGTTCAAAACCGAGGTCCGCGAGGGCATGCGGGTCGATTGGGATGTGCCGATCAAGATGGATGACGGACTTATACTGCGGGCCAATGTCTATCGCCCCGATGACGACGGCCAGTACCCGGTCATCATGTCCTACGGCCCCTACGGCAAGGACCTGCATTTCGAGGAGCTCTACAAGACCTGCTGGGACCTGATGTGCCAGAATCATCCGGATGTCCCGAAAGGTTCAACCAACATCCATCAGGCCTGGGAAGTGGCAGACCCGGAAAAATGGGTGCCGCGCGGATATGCGCTCGTTCGGGTGGACTCCCGCGGTGCCGGCCGTTCGCCGGGTTATCTTGAGCATTTCAATTCGCGCGAGACCAAGGATTTCTATGATTGCATCGAATGGGGCGGCGTCCAGCCCTGGTCGAACGGCAAGGTTGGCCTGAGCGGCATCTCCTATTATGCAATTAACCAGTGGCAGGTGGCCGCGTTGCAGCCGCCGCATTTGGCCGCGATCTGCCCATGGGAAGGGTCCACGGATTACTACCGCGAGGGCAGCTACCACGGCGGTATCTACTCGACCTTCGCGAAGAACTGGTACGACATGCAGATCATGAAACTGCAGCATGGCTACGGCGACCGTGGGTTCCGGTCACGCGCCAACGGCGAATGGGCTGCCGGGCCGGAAACGATGTCTGACGATGAACTGACGGCGAGCCGGTTCGATCTGCACGCGTCCATGCGGGCCCACCCGCTCGATGATGAATTCTTTGCCGATCGGGCCGTGGATTATTCCAAGATCGAGGTGCCGATCCTGAGTTGCGGCAACTGGGGCGGCGCGCCGTTGCATCCGCGCGGCAATTTCAATGGTTTCATGCGCTCGGCTTCCAAGGAGAAGTGGCTGGAAGTCCATGGGCTGGAGCATTGGTCGCTCTACTACACGGATTACGGCAACGACCTGCAGATGCGGTTTTTCGACTGTTTCCTGAAGGGTGACGATTCCGGCTGGAAGGACCAGCCGCGTGTGGCGCTGAATGTGCGCCACCCCGGTGAGAAGTTCGTGCCGCGCGCCGAGGAAGACTGGCCGCTGCCGCGCACCCAGTGGACGAAATTCCACTTTGAGCCTGTGGGGCAGATTCTGTCCGACTCGCCGGCTGGCGAGGTTGCCGAGATTACCTATCAGGCGATGGGGGACGGGCTGACGTTCCTGTCAAATCCTGTGGCCGAGGACACCGAGATCTGCGGTCCCATGGCCGTAAAACTGAAAGTCTCGTCGGACACCAGGGATGCGGACATGTTCGTGGTTCTTCGAGTGTTCCAGTCGGACATGAAGGAGGTCACGTTCCGTGGCGCGCTCGACCCGCACACACCGGTCGCGTCGGGCTGGCTGCGGGCCTCGCACCGCAAACTCGATCCCGAATTGTCGACGGAGGCGGCGCCCTACCACACCCATGACGAGGTCCAGCCGCTGACACCGGGCGAGGTCTATGAACTCGATATCGAGATTCACTCGACTGGCATCGTGATCCCGAAAGGGTACCGCTTCGGGCTGTCGATCCGGGGCTGCGACTATGTCTATCCCGGCGAGCCGAATGCGGGCCTGTCGAACATGAAGAATGTCTTCACGGGTGTCGGGCCGTTCCTGCATGACGATGAGACGGACCGGCCACCGGAGGTGTTCGACAACAATGTGACGGTGCATCTCGGCGGTGGTCACGCCGGATATGTGCTGTTGCCGATCATCCCGGCCAAGTAGCCGACATATGGCGGACAACCTCTACGCCGATGACCCGCAGTTCCGGTCCGAAGTGCGGGACGGGATGCGGATCGACTGGGACGTGCCGATCGAAATGGACGACGGCAACGTTCTGCGGGCGGATATCTTCCGCCCGAACAAGCGCGGCCGCTATCCCGTCATCATGAGCCACGGCCCCTATGCAAAGGGGTTGGCGTTCCAGGAGGGGTACGAGACCACCTGGAACATCATGATCGAGACGTTTCCCGAGGTGGCCCAGGGGACGACCAATAAATACGCCAACTGGGAGGTCGTGGACCCGGAGAAATGGGTGCCGGACGACTATGTGGTCATCCGGGTCGATTCCCGGGGCTCGGGCCGCTCGCCCGGCGTTGTCGATGTGCGTTCGCCGCGCGAGACCCGTGATTTTGCGGCCTGCATCGACTGGGCCGGCGTGCAGCCCTGGTCGAACGGGAAGGTTGGCCTCAACGGCATTTCCTATTACGCGATCAACCAGTGGCATGTGGCGGCGCTGAAACCCAAGCATCTGACCGCGCTGTGTGTCTGGGAGGGTGCCGGGGACTATTACCGGGATTCCAACTATCACGGTGGCATCCTGTCGACCTTCGTGACCAACTGGTACGACAAGCAGGTGGAATCCGTTCAGTACGGGCTCGGCAAGAACGGCCCGCGTTCGGCGGTCCATGGCGATCTCGTCTGCGGTCCCGAGACCTTCTCGCGGGCCACGCTGAAGAAAAACCGCACCGATCTGCCCCACGAACTGCGCACCCGCACCCTGGACGACGAATGGTACAGGGGCCGATCGGCCCACTGGTCGAAGATCGATGTGCCGGTCCTGTCGGCCGGCAACTGGGGCGGCCAGGGACTGCATCCGCGCGGCAATATCGACGGCTTCGTCCACGCGGCCTCCAGCCAGAAATGGCTGGAGATGCACGGCCGCGAGCACTGGACCGAGTTTTATACGGATTACGGCCTCGATCTGCAGAAGCGGTTCTTCGGCCATTTCCTGAAGGGCGAAGACACGGGCTGGAAGAAACAGCCGAAGGTACTTCTCAACATCCGCCATCCCGGCGAGGAGTTTGTCCCGCGAGCCGAGGGCGAGTGGCCGATCAAGCGCACGAAATGGACCAAAGCCTATCTCGATCCGGCCAGCGGCGCGCTTACGGGACGCAAGCTCGAACGCAAACAGAAGGCCACCTATGCGGGCCTGGGTGACGGGGTGACGTTCCTGACGCCTGCCGCTGACAAGGCGGCGGAAATTACGGGGCCGCTGGCGGCCAAGCTGTTCGTGTCGTCGGAGACGAAGGACGCCGATTTGTTTCTGGTCGTGCGTTTGTTCGCGCCGGACTTGAAGGAAATCACCTTCAAGGGCGCGCTCGATCCGCACACGCCCATCGCCCAGGGCTGGCTGCGAGCCTCGCACCGCAAGCTCGATCCGAAGAAGTCGCGCAGATATCAGCCCTATCACAGCCATGACGAGGTCCAGCCGCTCAAGCCGGGTCAGGTCTACGAGCTCGACGTCGAAATCTGGCCGACATCCATCGTGGTGCCGCCGGGTTACCGTCTGGGTCTGACGGTGCGCGGTCGGGACTATGTCTATCCGGGCGGGTCGGGCGGCCGGCTGTCGAACATGAAAAACGAATTCACCGGCGTCGGGCCCTTCGTCCATGACGGCCGGGACGCGCGGGTCTATGGCGGGAACGTCACGATCCATTGCGGGCCCAACCACCCGTCGCATCTGCTGATGCCGGTAATTCCGCCGAAACGCAGAGCCACGAAACGCAAAAAATAGAGACCATTGGGGAAACGACCATGAGCACCACGATCCAGACACCTGGCGACAGCCAGATGACGACGAAGGTCAATGACGGGATGCGCATCGACTGGGATGTGCCGCTCAAGATGGATGACGGAATTGTCCTGCGCGCGGATATCTACCGGCCCGACGATGACGGCCAGTATCCCGTGATCATCAGCTACGGGCCCTATGCCAAGTGGCTCGCCTGGGAAGACGGTTATCCCTATCAGTGGAAACAGATGGTCGAGGATTACCCCGATTGTCTGGTCGGGTCGTCCAACCGCTACCAGAACTGGGAGCTGGTGGACCCGGAGAAATGGGTCCCGGACGGCTATATCTGCATGCGTGTGGATTCGCGCGGTGCAGGCCGTTCCCAGGGCTTTCTGGATGTGTGGTCGGCGCGCGAGGCCCAGGATTTTGCGGCCTGCATCGACTGGGCGGGCACTCAGGCCTGGTCGAACGGCAAGGTGGGTACGTCGGGCATTTCCTACTACGGCATGAACCAGTGGCAGGTGGCCTCGCTCCAGCCCAAGCATCTGGCCGCCATGTGCGTCTGGGAAGGCGCGGCGGACTTCTATCGCGACATGGGCCACCATGGCGGCATCGCCTGCCGCTTCCCGTCCGTCTGGTTTAACTCCGCCGTTGTCCCGCGCCAGCATGGCAAGGGTGCCTATGGCTTGAAGAGCCGGCTCAACGGCGAGTGGATCTCCGGCCCCGAGACCCTCTCGGAAGAGGAACTCGCGGACAACCGCACGGATTATGGACGCGATATTCTCGCCCATCCGCTGGTCGACGATTACTGGAAGGCCCGGATGCCGGACTATTCCAAGATTAACGTGCCGCTGCTGTCGTCGGGCAACTGGGGCGGCGTGGGCCTGCACCCGCGCGGCAACACGGAAGGGTATGTGAATTCGGCGAGCGACCAGAAATGGCTCGAAATCCACGGGCTGGAGCATTTCACCCACTACTACACCGACTATGGCATCGACCTGCAGCGGCGCTTCCTGGGGCATTTCCTCAAGGGTGAGGACACCGGCTGGGGTGAGCAGCCGAAGGTACAGCTGCTGATCCGTCATCCCGATGAGGTGTTCGTCCAAAGGGCCGAAGACGCGTGGCCGATCCCGCGCACGGAATGGACCGAGATGTATCTCGATCCCGCGGGCAAGACCCTGTCCGATACGCCGATGACCGACGCCCAGAGCTGGACCTACGAAGCGATGGGCGACGGCGCGACGTTCCTGACACCGCCCATGGAGAAAGAGACAGAGATCACGGGCCCTGTGGCGGCCAAGCTGTTCATTTCGTCGGAAACCGAAGACGCCGATCTGTTCCTGGTACTGCGCGCCTTCAAGCCGGACCTGAAAGAGGTCGTCTACAAGGGCGCCAACGATCCCCATACTCCCGTTGGGCTCGGCTGGCTGCGTGCATCCCACCGTAAGCTCGACCCGGATCAGACGCTGCCCTACCGGCCCTATCATACCCATGACGAGATCCAGCCCCTGACGCCGGGCGAGATCTATGAGCTCGATATCGAGATCTGGCCCACGTCGATCGTGTTGCCGGAGGGGTACCGTCTTGGTTTGAGTGTTCGCGGCCGGGACTATGTCTATCCCGGCTGGACGCCCGGCGACCCGATGATCGCGGGCCGGGTGCAGTATGGTGTCGGGCCGTTCAAGCATGAGATGCCGTCCAACCGGCCGCTCGATGTCTATGGCAAGAAGGTCACCCTGCACACCGGGCCGGACCATCCGTCCCACGTGTTGCTGCCGGTGATCCCGACCGCTTAGCTCACGCATGACGGGGAACCGAGATGTCATCTGATGCCAACGTGACAGTGCTTCTCGGTGATCCGTCATTGCCTGACGCGTCCAAGCCGGGCAACCGGTTCAATCCGGAAGACTTCGACACCATCGCACGCATGAAGGAGGCTCTCGTAGAGGAGGGCGGCTATGCGTTTGAGTTTATCGACCGGCATGACGGGTTGCCGGAGCGACTGATCGCGACGCCCCCGGCCTTCGTGCTCAACTTGTGTGATGTCGGGTATCGGAACATTGCCGGGCTCGAGCTGCATGTCGTGGCTCTGCTCGAGATGCTCGATATTCCCTACAGCGGGAACAGCCCGGCCGCGATCACCCTGTGTAACGACAAGTCCATGATCCACGGCGCGGCCCGCGATGTCGGTGTGCCCGTGCCTGGTCAGCGGTTCTGGCCCACCGCCGATGCGGTGGACGATTTTGATCTGCCCTATCCGGTGATCGTCAAGCCGAACCGTACCCATGGCAGCCTCGGCATCACGAAGGACGCAGTCGTCGGGAACGAAGCGGAAGCGCGCGCCTATCTCAAGATGCTGGCCGGGTTGCTCCCCGATCAGCCTGTTCTGTTGCAGGAGTATCTGTCGGGGACGGAATACAGTGTCGGCATCATCGGCAACAGCGGCGACGGCTACACGGTTCTTCCGCCCGTTGAGGTCGATTACAGCGGGCTTCCCGAGGGGCTCTCGCCGATCCTGTCTTACGAGTCCAAGACGATACCGGATTCTCCCTACTGGACGGATATCCGCTATCACGAGGCGAAGATCGATGACGCGACGCGGGTGGACCTGGGTCGTCATGCGATCGCGATGTTCGAGCGGCTCGGCTGTCAGGATTATGCGCGATGCGATTTTCGTACCGGCGGCGATGGCACCATCAAGCTGCTGGAGATGAATCCGAATCCGGCCTGGTCCTTTGACGGCAAGCTGGCGATGATGGCGGGATTTGCAGGGATGCGTTACGGCGAAATGCTGATCGCCATTATCGACGCGGCGCGCCGCCGGAACGGGCTCGTATAACCCCGGGGAACTCAGACGAGGTCGCGCGGGATTGTAAGGTCCCAATGGCGCGAAAATACGAGATCGTCATTCTCGTAGGCCTCGAGATTGGCATTGAACAGAAAATTTCCGGCGTTGGAATGGAGGCGGACCCGAACCTGAACACGTACCTGCCAGCCTGGACGCCGCAGCATGAAGTCCTGGACAATATCGCCGCGCGCCGTCAGCGGGTCGCTTTCCCCTATTCGGAAGCGTCGCTCCATCCGGCGGCCGACTTCGAGGTCTATGGCCTCGATGCGGGCAAGCGATGCGCCGCCGATCTCTCCACCGTCGTTGCGCAATGTATGCAGGAGTTCGTTGGTCGTCAGGTTGCGGCCAAGCTCGCGGATGTGGCGCATCGGTCGAACCTGGACGGTATCATCGCCGGGGCCGCGTTCGGGGGCGTCGAATGCCCGCAGCGAGGTATCTTCTGCGCGGTCGGGGCGGATCGGCAGATCGAGAATGCTGTCACTTGTCTGCAGTGTCAGCGTGGCGTTTTCTGGAGCGGGCCAGGCGATCGGCCAGTAGCTGGTTGAGATGGCGACCCGTATCTGGTGGCCGGCGGGAAACCGGTGGGCGATGTCGTTAAGCGGAACCCTGACCTGATAGGATCGGCCGGGCACGAGGGCTTCTGGCACTGCATGGCAGTCGCGATGGGTGAGGTTGAGTAGACCGTAGGTGACGCGGGTGGACGCACCATCGGGTGCGACGTCGCTTAGGCGCACCGCGACCATGCCAACCGGCACATCACATGAAAGTTGAAGTGTGACTGCGGGCGCCCCGAGAATTTCGAGAGGCATATTGAGCGGGTCGGTGTCGAAGACGAGGGATCTGCCATCATCCTGGCGCTGGTCCGTCGGCATTTCGCCGTCGACACCAAATGCACACCACTCGCCGCCGGTCGACCCGGTGGTCTGCGGTGAACAGATTGACAAATTGGCCGGTGTCTCCGGCTGGGTGTCCAGCCGGTTCGCGTTGATATGGTAACGCCGTTGCTCGATGCGCGGCGAGGGCCATCTCTCCTCTGCCACCCAGCGTCCCGGGCGTTCGACATAGGTCGGCGCGGGCGGGACATAGTCCTGCATCCAGACACGATACTGCGGTTCGTCCATCAGGCCGGTGTCGACGCCCTTCAGCCAATGGTCCCACCAGCGCACCGATTCCTGCATGAACCCGATCACGGGGCCGGGTTGTCCGTCATGAGGGAACATATGGGACCAGGGCCCCACGAGGCCCTTGCGGGGGACGTTGAGATGTTCGAGCAGGCGCGGAATTGCGTTGGAGTAGCCGTCCGCCCATCCGCCCATGGCGTAGACGGGGCATTCGATCGCAGAAAAATCCTCGCTGACCGACCCGTGGCGCCAGTAGTCGTCGCGGTGCTGATGTTCCATCCAGCGAGCCGGAAACGCTGTCGCATGCTCGAGACGGTTGAGCCACATCTCCCGCCAGGCCGCGCCGACGATCTCGGGGTCCGGCGGCAACGCGTTGTATGCCATCAACACTGAGCCCCATTGCAGGTTCTCGTTGATCAGGCAGCCGCCCATATAGTGGGCATCGTCGGCGTAGCGGTCGTCCGCGGCACACAGCGTGATGATCGCCTTGAGCGCCTCGGGCCGCGTCGCCGCGATCTGGAGGGAATTGAAGCCGCCCCAGGAGATGCCGATCATCCCGACGGCGCCAGAGCACCAGGGCTGGTTGGCGAGCCAGGCGATGATTGCCCCGCCGTCGTCGATCTCGTCACGCGAATATTCGTCGTGGAGCACGCCTCCGGAATCGCCCGACCCGCGTACGTCGACGCGGATGCCGGCATATCCGTGCCCCGCGAGATATCGGTGCATCGGTTCGTCGCGCAGGCGCATGAGATCGCGCTTTCGGTACGGCAGGTATTCGAGAATCGCGGGGACGGGGTTTTCGTTGGCGTCGGCCGGTCGCCAGATCCGCGCCGCCAGCCGGCAGCCGTCGGGCAGGGGAATCCAAACGTTCTCGATTTCCTCGATCGGGTGGGGAAAATCCTCGACGATGGTTGCCATGGTGTGAGTCAGGATACTTCGCGGTGACGCTCGCCGAGATTCTGGGCCGACCAGAACATCAGGGCGAGTTGGTCGCGCACGGCCTGACCGGCGGCCAGATCATGGGTGTTCACGATGGCGAGCCGGAAACCGCCGGGCGGCATTGAATGCGCCTCGGGCGGCCGGTCCTCGTGAAATGTGATCTGGATACTGGAGATATCGGGCTGCGCGCGCAGTTCCTCGATCGCCGCTTCGGGCGGGTGCCGATAAGAAACACCATGGGCGCCAAACAGCACAACCGAATAGCCGTCGATACGGTTCGTATCGGCGAAATCCCATCTTTTGTTTGCATACAGGCCAACCAGCGCGTCGACCCAGCCTTCGCCGCACAAATCCGGCCACTGATCGCTGAACCGCAGATGGGCCTCGATGATCCGGCCGCCGATGGTCTCGACGTTCACCATCCCGGTGTAACCGTTCAGGTTGGCGTTCAGCCAATCGTCGATGTAGGTCTCCAGATCGGGTCGGTTTGCACCCTCGATGGTCCAGTAGTCGAACACCCCGTCGCCGATCGACTGGCCGACGACGTGACGCCACCAGCGGGCATCGCCGTCGACGACGGCGACATCCGTGCTGACATGCTCGCCTTCGAAGAGTTCCATCCACATGTGCCCGGGCAGTTGGCCGTGCATGTAGTCGTCTGCGGAGTTGAAGACCTGCGATCCGGCGCCCATGCCGCGCATGTTGTAGATCGGCTTCGAGAAGACGGGAAAGCTGTCCGGTTTGAACCCATGCGGGGCACAACGAATATCCTGGCTTTCCGCGACTTCGAGCTTGTTGTAGATCCAGCGAAAGTCCGGGTACCACATATAGGCGTCGCCATCCTCGGTCGGGACGGCCACGTTATCGGGACAGACCGCGCCCGCGAAATACTGCATACGCCACGGGTCGGCCTCGGCAATGGGCATAGTGTCTCCTGCGTGTGAGGGAATTTGTTGGGACGCGCATCATGCGTCGAAACCCGGCTGCGGGACAATGCCGACGTGCGCCGATCAACGCACAATTGAGTAACGATCTACCCGACAGGTTCGAGAATGTGCATCCGGTGCCTACCGCCGGGTCGGGTCGAACCTGTCTTCAAGTCCGGCCCAGCAATCCTGGTAGTCGGCCTGCAGGAGCGGTGTTTCCAGTGCGAACGGGGTCGGACGCAGCACGTAGCGGGTCTCAAGCATGAAGGCGAGGGTGGCGTCGATCTTCTCTGGTGCGAGCTCTGTGTTGCTCGCGGCTTCGAATGTCGCGGCGTCGGGGCCATGCCCGGCCATGCAGTTGTGCAGGCTCGCCCCGCCCGGGGCGAAGCCATCGGCCTTGGCATCATAGGTGCCTTCGACGAGGCCCATGAACTCGTTCATGACGTTGCGGTGGAACCATGGTGGGCGGAACGTGTGTTCGGCGACCATCCAGCGTGGCGGAAAAATCACGAAATCCACATTCGCGGTGCCGGGGTCGGGCGAGGGTGACGTCAGCACGGTGAAAATCGACGGATCGGGGTGGTCGACGCTCACCGTGCCGATCGCCATGTAATTCGCCAGATCGTATTTGTAGGGCACATGGGTGCCGTGCCACGCCACCACGTCGAGCGGTGAGCGATCGACCTCGGTTGTCCAGAAGCCACCGTCGAATTTGAACACAAGCTCAAATGCCCCCGTCCGGTCTTCGAATGCCGCATGCGGCGTCAGGAAGTCGCGCGGACTGGCCAGGCCGTTGGTGCCGATCGGGCCGAGTTCAGGCAGGCGCAGCGGCGACCCGTAATTCTCGCACACATAGCCGCGTGACGGGCCGTCAGGCAGTTCGGCACGAAACTTGATTCCCCGCGGCACGACCGCGATCTCGCCGGGCGCGGCGTCGAGTATCCCGAGTTCCGTATTCAGAATGAGCCGACCCTGTTGCGGGATGAACAGCATCTCGCCGTCGGCATTATGGAAGAACCGGTCGATCATCGACCGGTTGGCGGCGTAGAGGTGGATGCCGATGCCCGTTTGATGATGGGCATCACCACATAAGGCGTATGTCTGCATACCCTCGATCAGATCGGTAGGGTCTTCGGGCAGTGTCAGCGGCCCCCAGCGCATCTGGTTGGGGGATGCGGCGGCATCTCCGGCGGCGGGTGTCCGCCAGCCCGGGTTTTCAAGCCTTGAATAGGGTGGCGCCTTTGCCGTCGGCCGGATGCGATAGCACCATGTCTGTCGGGATTCCCCGCGCGGCACGGTAAAAGCCGTTCCGCTGACGCCCTCGGCGTAGAGACCATAGGGCGCCTTCTGGGGGGAGTTCTGGCCGGTCGGGAGAGCACCCGGCAAGGCCTCGGTGGAGAAGTGGTTTCCAAGGCCGCTTTGATAGGCTGCGCCAGCCTTTGTTGTTGCACTGTTCATGGCATCGCCCCTTCGGTCGTGCCGCAATAATAGTTACATATGCAACTAATGCAAGGTCAGTTCCCGATGTCAAACAGCGGTGTAGCCGCCATCGATCAACAGATCCGCGCCGGTCATGAAGGAAGATTCTTCGCTTGCCAAAAACACGGCGCCGGCAGCGATTTCCTCGGGCTTGCCGAGGCGATCGAACATGGTGTTGTTGGCGGCCCGGGCGGCGCTGCGGTCGTCGAAATTGGTCACGAAACGATCGGTCTCGACCGGCCCGGGGGAGAGGCTGTTGACGCGGATGTTCTGGTGAGCGTGATCGAGCGCCATCGCCTTGGCCAGGTTGATGAGCGCGCCTTTCTGGGCGCAATACCATGGCCGCCCGGGCTTGGCCGTGCGGCCGAGTTGGGAGGCAATCAGGATAATGCTGCCGC
>JAQCFD010000343.1 GCA_027618305.1 Pseudomonadota bacterium | reverse complement strand
TATCGAGGGCCTGAAGATCGATATTCTACGGCGCACGGGCAACCAGCTGCGCTCGCTGCGTATCACGCCCCGCACACCCGAGGGCGAAGCCGGCGGAGACGGAACACCGGCGGCCTAGCCGCGTCTCGCTGTCCCCTTACCCGGACGGCAGCCTTTCTTGACCAGGACCGGGACGATCCTATAGTCCCGCCCGACGATATTTTCCTTTGAGGACTGATCCCATGCCCCTGTCGAGCCCGGCCGAACGCGAGCATATTCATAAACGGACCGTCGAGTGTAACGGCTACCGGCGCCAGGACGGGATGTGGGATATCGAGGGTCGGCTTGTGGACGTGAAGACCTATACCTTCCACAACAACGAACGCGGCGATGTGCCGCCCGGCGAGCCGGTGCATGAGATGTGGGTCCGCCTGACGGTTGACGATGACTTCAAAATTCACGGCGTCGAGGTGACGACCGAGTACAGCCCGTTCTCAGTCTGCAAGCAGGTCGCGCCGAATTTCGAACGCCTGGTCGGTGTCAGCATCGGGCCGGGATGGCGCAAACGGGTACGCGACCGGGTCGGCGGTGTGGAGGGATGCACCCATATCGTGGAAATGCTCGGGCCCGTCGCCACCACGGCGTTCCAGACCATCTACCCGCTCCGGAACAAGGAGCAGCCGGAGGGCGAACGCGTTTCCACGCGCCCGCCGCGGCTGCTGAACACCTGCCACGCGTTTCGCAGCGACGGTCCGAAAGTGAAGGAATTCTGGCCCGACCATTACGATGGCCCCGCCGGCGACTAGCCGCAGGTCACCCATGCCAGATGACCCGGCGGCGGTCCGCCCTTATCCGACGGCGCGTGTCGCCGGGATATAGGGTGCGCGATACGGCGCGGGCCGGTCGATCACTGCAGCTGTATTTGCCGTCGCCGCGAGGTTCGCGCGGGTCTTGATTTCGGCAAAATAGCTGGCGATGAAGACACGAATAGCCGCCGTGCGCCCCAACTCACCCGCATTGGCGTCGATGATGGTGCAGAGGCGGTCGACCGTTAACTGTTCGCGGGCCGCGATGTCAGACAAGGCTTCCCAGAACTGGGGTTCCAACCGCACGCTGGTGCGCAACGAACCCACTGTAATGTTGCGATTTACAAGCATCTTGGCTGCCCTTTCGACCCCCAACGGGGTCTGTAAAAAACGGATGGCAATACGGTAGAACGCAAAAGATGCATTTGCAACAGATAGATCTTTTTTCTATCAATTTGTTTCGTTTTCGGCCTCTTCCGGTGTAAGCGCACGCATCGAAAGCGCGTGCAGGCCACCCTCGAATTCTGCGGAAAGCAGGGCATAAACCGCCCTCTGCCGGGTCACGCGCGATTGCCCGGCGAAGTCGGGACTCACGATCAAAACATCAAAATGTGTTTCTCCCGCGGGCCGGGCGCCCGCGTGGCCCGCATGCAGGTGCGAGTCATCCCGCACCTCGATTCCCTGAACGTCGAGCCCATCTTGAAGTGCGACACGGATACGTTCTGCGCGATTCATTGAATTCTCCAACCTTTGATGATCCCACGTATTTTTGGGCCTGTTATTGCCTCGAACCGGTCCACCAGACATATTCCGCGCATGACGAAACGGCGCCAATCCTTCAACCTGGATAACCTGCTCACCGAAAGCGGTGACAGCGGGCCAGGCCCGCGCGCCTGTGCACAAGCCGGCTGCGAGCTCGCGGGCGAATTCCGGGCCCCGAAGTCACATGCCAATGTGCGTGAATATATCTGGTTCTGCCTCGAACATGTGCGCGCTTACAACAGTTCGTGGAATTACTATGCCGGGATGTCGGAGGACGAAATAGAAACCGACCGACACGGCACCACATTCTGGCACCGACCGACCTGGCCGTTGAACGGCAAACGCCCCGGTCAGGGCATCCGGGATGTTTTCGGGTTTTTCCAGTCTGACGCCGATGCCGCAACAGCGGCCGCCGCCCGCGCCAGCACGGCCGGGATGGACGCCGAAACTGTTGACGCACTTTCCACAATGAAATTGTCGCCACCGCTGACCGCAGACGCTATAAAGCGGCGCTATAAGGAGCTGGTCAAACAGCATCATCCTGATGCGAATGGCGGCGACAAGCTGGCGGAAGAACGTCTCAAGGCGATCAACCAAGCCTACGCAACATTAATACAATCGGTCGGCCCCTGAGCGAGCCGCACCGCACGAAGAAAATTTGACGAAAGTGGACCGGATTATGGAAGCGACTGAATCGATTACAAGTGCCGATATGCCCGTCAACCCGGTGCCCGACATCATGGTGTCGGCGCGACAGGTTTTCGGGATCGATTCCGATATGGAGGTCCCGGCCTTCTCTGAGGAAACTGTTCATGTGCCGGCACTCGATGAGAGCTATCGGTTCGATCACGACACCACGATCGCGATCCTGGCCGGCTTTGCGCACAATCGCCGGGTGATGATCCAGGGCTACCACGGCACCGGCAAGTCGACCCATATCGAACAGGTCGCCGCACGCCTCAACTGGCCGACCGTCCGGGTTAATCTGGACAGCCATATCAGCCGAATCGACCTGATCGGCAAGGACGCGATCG
>JAQCFD010000342.1 GCA_027618305.1 Pseudomonadota bacterium | reverse complement strand
GTCAGGCTCAAACGATCCGTGGCATGGTCTGACTGCGCGGCCGTATCATCCTCCGCGGTCATATGTTCGCGTTTCGGGATAGAACCCGTTCCCCATCGCCTGGCATTTCGGCACCCGCGCCGAATTCTAGATATAACCCTTGGGAATGGGTGTGGCTGTAACGTAATTGTCAGCGCACACTCAGGGGCAACGCCGCGCCGGTCCGCGTGAGTGACCGAAGAGAACAAGACCGGAAACAGTTACGAGTCCCTAAATCCGCCAAATGAACATCGACCCCGTATACGCACAATCCCTCGAGGCGCTCGAAGCGCGCGTGCGCCATGAGCTGGCGTTGCTCGACCACCCGAAAGCTGCGTGGGTCCCGCCGCGCACCCACAGTTCGGGCCAGCCCGTATTCGATATATTGATTGTCGGCGGCGGCCAGAGCGGGCTGGGGACTCTGTTCGCATTAAGTCGCGAGAAAGTGATGAATATTCTGGCGGTAGATCGCTGCCCCGCCGGCCGCGAAGGGCCCTGGGTAACCTATGCGCGGATGCGCCAGCTGCGCACCCACAAGGACATCACCGGCCCCGCGCTGGGCATCCCCTCCCTCACGCCGCGTGCCTGGTACACGGCCAAATACGGCGAAGCCGCCTGGGACTCGCTGGCCCGGATCCCGCGCACCGACTGGCAGGAATATCTGAACTGGTATCGCGAGATTCTCGACCTCCCGGTCTGGAACGAGACCGAAGTGGGCCCGCTCGCCGCCGACGAACCTGATAACCCCGACAGCCTGATCCGCGTACCGCTGACGGCCACCGGGCCAAACGGCCACACCGAGACGGTACTCGCGCGCGAAGTTGTTCTGGCGAATGGCCTCGAAGGATGCGGAGTCTGGCACATTCCGGAGTTCCTGACCGACAACCTGCCTGCCGATCGCTACGCCCAGGCCAACACCGAATTCGACCTGGTCGCGCTGCGCGCCAAACGCGTCATCGTGATCGGCGCGAATGCCGGCGGCTTCGATTCCGCCGCCGCGGCCCTTGAGGCCGGTGCCACCTCGGTCGACCTCCTCGTGCGTCGGGACGAAATCCCGCGCGTGAACGCGCACAAGCCGATCGACAGCGTCACCTGGCTCAAACATTTCGCTGACCTGGACGACGCCACGCGCTGGCGCCTGATGGTGCATGTCATGCGCAACAATCAGCCACCGCCCCAGGACAGTTTCGACCGCGCGTACAACATGCCGGGCTTCCGGATGCGCGAGGGCGCGGGTGTCACAGCGGTCCGCATGGCAGACGACGAAGTGATCATCGAGACGGCCTCGGGCGATACGCTGCACGCGGATTTCGTCATCGCCGCCACCGGCTTCATCAATGATTTCAGCCTGCGGGTCGAGACCTCCCAGATCGCCGACAAGATCGCCCTGTGGCGTGACTGCTATACACCGCCCGACGGCGAGGACTGGGCGCCGATGGGCACCTATCCCTATCTCGGAAAGTCCTTCGAATTCAAAGAGAAGACGCCCGGCAGCGCACCCTGGCTACACCATATCCATTGTTTCTCGCTGGGCACCAAGCCGAGCCTGGGTCTGTCGGCCAGCTCGGCGACCGCCATGCGCTACGGCGTGCCCCGGCTGGTTCATGCGCTGACTCGCTGCCTGTTTCTGGGCGACGCGGCGCATCATGCCAAAGCCATGCTGACCTTCGATGAGGAGGATCTGGTCGTCGGCCCGAAACCCGACGAGGCGCGCCGCTAGCCAAATTATTTTTGCGGCACTTCGCCCGGGATGTGCGCGAAAGCCTCTTCGGGAACGAATTCGAGCTGCCCCGACCCGCCCGGCTTCAGCCAGTAGAGCTCCAGCGTCGCGGTCACGCGTTTTTCGAAGTACAGCAGGTGCAGCGGATACCAGCCCGGCGTCGTAATTTCGACCGGCGTGAGCTCCGAATATCGGTCGCTGTGGACGTCGGGATCATGCACGATCTGAACCCCGCCAATCTTCAGATCCACCCCATCGTTGGACTGCATGGCGACGGTATAGGTGCCGGCCACGGGAAAATTGATGTAGCCGCGAATGTCGGCGCCGACCTCGTCCGCCCGACCACTGGTCAGAACATCGCCATCGCCCACGAAATAGTCGAGGATCAGGATCGGTTCACCCCGCACACCGTCCCGGTACTTCGCCCAGTCCTGTATTTCGCGCGTGTTGTTGAACGCGTTGAAATAATAGGTGACCGCGAGACCTGGCTTCAGATCATCGGCGGCCGGCTGGGGCGATGCCGGCGACAACCCGGAAATCAGCTCGGCGGCGGACCCGGGCGACGCCGCGAATGCCAGACAGGTGGCGAGCAGGACCGCCCCAACACCCGCCCGCATCAGTGCCCCCCGTCTGGATTGCCGACTGTCCAGTTCCAGGGTCGAACGTCGACATTGGCAAAAAGCCCCGCCAGGGAATAAGGATCGGCGGCGGCAAACTCGCGCACGGTCTCGATGCCGTCCGCTTCTACGATGATCAGAGAACCGGTCACCCGAGCGCCGTCCACGCTGGGGGTCGGTCCGGCCATGAGCAGCTTCACATCCCTGCCGTGATCGCGCAGATAGGCGAGA
>JAQCFD010000341.1 GCA_027618305.1 Pseudomonadota bacterium | reverse complement strand
CCCGACCTGCCAGGAGCTGATCGACCGGATCATGTCCGAGGCCGAGGTGCTGATCCGGCAGCGGCTCGAGAATTTCCTCGCGGCCTGAGACGGAGCTGGCCTTGGAAATTTTTCGCACCCCTGACGCGGCATTTGCCGAGCTCGACGATTATCCGTTCGCGCCGAACTATCTCGAATGGGACGGGCTGCGGACCCATTATCTGGACGAGGGCCCGAAGGACGGCCCCGTTGCGCTGCTGCTCCACGGCGAGCCGACCTGGAGCTACCTCTATCGCAAGATGATCCCGCCTCTGGTGGCCGCGGGATACCGCTGCATCGCGCCGGACTACATCGGTTTCGGCCGCAGCGACAAGGTGACCGATGACCGCTGGTACACGATCGATGGCCACGTCGATCGCATGGGAGACTTCATCGCGCGTCTCGACCTGCGCGACATCACGGTCGTCATGCAGGACTGGGGCGGGCCGATCGGGCTGATCAACGCGGTTGCTGCACCCGAGCGCTTCGCACGCCTCGTGATCCTCAACACCTGGCTGCATCACGACGGCTTTGAATATGGCGCCGCCATCCGGGCCTGGCGCGACGCGGCGGTGAACCGGCTATGGCTCGCCTGGGTGCGCCACGACCTGCCGGTCGGGGTGATTGTCCGACGCTCCGCGGCCCGGCCCGTGGCCGACCCCGCGGCGCTGGAGGCGGCCTACGAGGCGCCCTTTGCCGGAAACATCGCCGCCAAGGCCGGCGCGCGGCAGTTTCCCCGATGCATCCCGATCGATGATCCCGACGTGGGCGCCGGAAGCCGTCAGGCCGCCGCGTTCGACGCGCTGAAGGCCTGGACCAGGCCGGTCCATGTCATCTTCGGCGCGGACGATCCGATCTTCCCGCCATCCTGGGGTGAGACCTGGGCCGGCATGATTCCCGGCGCGACCTTTGACGTCATCGAACGGGCCGGACATTTCTGTCAGGAAGACGCGGGCGAAGACATCGTCGAACGCCTGCTTGTTCGTATCGCGGAGGCCGATGGGAACGGATGAGTTTTATCGCGGCTGAAACGCTGCTACGAACCACTCGAAATATCAGGCCGAACGCGGCCACCAGACCTGTGCACCAAACCAACCAGACCATGTGGGAACCCTTGCGATGACCAACGCCTATCCGAATACCGAACTCCATATTGCCGGCAAGTGGATCCCTGCCGCCGGCGGTGAGACGATCGATGTGATCAACCCGGCGACCGAAGAGCCGATCGGCAACGTTGCCCATGCGCGTGTCGCCGATCTCGACGCCGCGCTGGAGGCCGCCGAGGCGGGCTTCGCCGCCTGGAAAGTTGTCCCCGCGATGGAGCGCTACAAGGTCATGCGCAAGGCCGCCGACCTTGTCCGTGAACGCGCCGATGAGATCGCCGCCATGATGACGCTTGAGCAGGGCAAGCCCCTGTTCGAATCCAAGGGCGAGACCCTGTTCGGCGCCGAGATCATCGACTGGTTCGCCGAGGAGGCGCGCCGGACCTATGGCCGCGTGATCCCGGCGCGTATGGCCGGTGTGACCCAGATGCTCGTCAAAGAGCCGGTCGGCCCCGTGGCGGCGTTTACGCCGTGGAACTTCCCGATCAACCAGGCGGTTCGCAAGGTCTCGGGTGCGGTTGCGGCCGGTTGCTCGATCATCCTGAAGGGCCCGGAAGAGACGCCCGCGAGTTGTGCCGCACTGGTGCGTTGCTTCGTGGATGCGGGCCTGCCGGACGGCGTGGTCAACCTCGTCTACGGTATCCCCGCAGAGATCTCAGAGTATCTCATTCCCCATCGTACGATCCGCAAGGTTACGTTCACGGGCTCGACGGCCGTTGGCAAACAGCTGGCCGCGTTGGCCGGCGCGCATATGAAGCGCGTGACCATGGAGCTGGGCGGACATTCGCCGGCGATTGTTTTCGAGGATGCCGATGTTGAGGTGGCCCTCAAGGTGCTGACGGCCAACAAGTTCCGCAATGCCGGGCAGGTCTGCGTCTCACCGACGCGTTTCCTGGTGCATGACAAGCATTACGACCGCTTCGTCGAAGGGTTCACTGAATTCGCGGCGAGCCTGCCGGTGGGTGACGGCATGGACCCGGCCAATAAGATGGGCCCGCTGGCCCATGATCGCCGGGTTGAGGCGATCGAAGGCTTCGTGTCCGACGCGGTGGGCAAGGGCGCCACGGTGCAGACCGGCGGCCAGCGCAAGGGCAACAAGGGCTATTTCTTCGAGCCGACCGTGCTGACGGATGTCCCGCTGGATGCCCGCATCATGAACGAAGAGCCGTTTGGTCCGGTGGCACCGATTTCGCGGTTCAGTGATTTCGACGCGGTGGTGGCAGAGGCCAACCGGCTCGATTACGGGCTCGCGGCCTACGCCTACACCACGTCGGCCAAGACGGCCGAGGCGATCGGCTCTGCGTTCGAAAGCGGCATGGTGTCGATCAACCATCATGGTCTCGGGCTGATCGAGAACCACTTCGGTGGGGTGAAGGATTCGGGCTATGGCTCGGAAGGTGGTGCAGATGCGATCGATGCCTATCTGAACACCAAGTTCATCACCCTGGCCGGCCTGTAGGCCCGCA
>JAQCFD010000041.1 GCA_027618305.1 Pseudomonadota bacterium | reverse complement strand
ATTGCGATTTGCCGCCGGCCTCGCCGCAGACCTGGGGCGAGCAGACCGACGTGCCGGAATCTGCCGACTGGTACAATTCCGGGTTCCTGATGCTGTGGGGCTCGAATGTGCCGCAGACCCGCACGCCGGATGCGCATTTCTTTACGGAAGCGCGCTACCGCGGTGCCAAGGCGGTGGTCGTGTCACCCGACTATAGTGAGGCATCAAAATTCGCCGATCTGTGGCTGCACCCGAAACAGGGCACCGACGCGGCGCTGGCGATGGCGCTGGGTCATGTCATTCTCAAGGAGTTCCATGTCGACCGGCAGTCGGAATATTTCACCGACTATTGCCGCCGCTACACCGACATGCCGATGTTGGTTCGGTTGGTCAAACAGAATGGCCGCTATGTGCCGGAACGGCTGCTGCGTGCTTCCGACTTTGATGGCGGGCTGGACGAGTCGAACAATCCCGAGTGGAAGACGGTCGCGGTGGATCGCAGTTCCGGCAATGTCGTCGCGCCGCACGGCTCGGTCGGATTTCGCTGGGGCGAGAAGGGCAAGTGGAACCTCGAGCAACGGGATGGGTCGGGCGCGGATATCGATCTTCTGATGACCGCGATCGGGGATAACGACCATGACGATATCGTTGATGTCGGGTTTCCCTATTTCGGCAATCGCCAGCATGACTACTTCAAAGGCACCGACCACGCCGATGTGCTGGATCGCCGCGTTCCGGTAAAGCGGATGCAGTTGGCGGAAGGCGAGACGCTGGTGGCGACCGTGTTCGACCTGTTCCTCGCCAACTACGGGGTCGACCGTGGGCTGGGCGGCGAGAATGTCGCGACCTCGTATGACGACAATGTGCCCTATACCCCGGCCTGGGCCGAGGCGATCACCGGCACGCCGGCCGACACCATCGTGACGGTCGCGCGGGAATTTGCCGACAATGCCGAGAAGACCGAGGGCCGTTCGATGGTCATCCTCGGCGCCGGTCTGAACCACTGGTACCACATGGATATGAACTACCGGGGCATCATCAATATGCTGGTGATGTGCGGTTGTGTCGGCAAGTCCGGCGGCGGTTGGTCCCACTATGTGGGGCAGGAGAAGCTCCGCCCGCAGACCGGTTGGCAGCCCCTGGCGTTTGCGTTGGACTGGAACCGGCCGCCGCGGCACATGAACTCAACATCGTTTTTCTATGCCCACACCGACCAGTGGCGCTACGAGAGCCTCAACATTGACGAGATCATCTCGCCGACCGCACCCGAGGGGACGTGGGGCGGATCGCTGATCGACTACAATATACGCGCCGAGCGCATGGGCTGGTTGCCCTCTGCGCCACAGCTGAAATCGAACCCGCTCGATGTGGGCCGCGCGATCAAGGACTCCGGCGCGGAGGCCGGGCCGTACGTCGCCGAACGGCTGAAGAGCGGCGAACTGCAGATGTCGTGCGAGGACCCCGACGATCCGGCGAACTGGCCGCGCAACCTATTCGTCTGGCGGTCAAACCTTCTGGGCTCGTCGGGCAAGGGGCATGAATATTTTCTCAAGCATCTGCTCGGCACCGCCCATGGCGTCCAGGGCAAGGATCTTGGCGAGGACGGCGGTCAGAAACCCGAGGAGGTCGTCTGGCACGACGACGCACCAGAGGGAAAGCTCGACCTCTTGGTGACCCTCGATTTCCGGATGTCGACCACCTGCATGTACTCCGACATCGTCCTGCCGACGGCGACCTGGTACGAAAAAAACGACCTCAACACATCCGACATGCATCCGTTCATCCACCCGCTTTCGGCGGCGGTGGACCCGGTGTGGGAAAGCCGGAGCGACTGGGAAATCTATAAATCCATCGCCCGGAAATTCTCCGAAGTAGCGCCCGAGGTGCTTGGTGTCGAGACCGATGTCGTCACAGTGCCGATCCTGCACGACACCCCGGCCGAAATCGCCCAGGCGACGGATGTGAAGGACTGGAAGCGGGACGAGGTGGCGCCTATCCCCGGCAAGACCATGCCGGCGGTGACCCTAGTCGAGCGCGACTACCCCAACCTTTACAAGCAGTTCACGGCCGTCGGGCCTTTGCTGAAGAAGCTCGGCAATGGCGGCAAGGGCATCACCTGGAACACGGAACATGAGGTGGAATTCCTGGGTGAGCTGAATGGTGTCGTGACCGAGGAAGGCCTGACCAAGGGCATGCCGAAGATCGAGTCAGACATCGATGCGACCGAAGTGATTCTCTCGTTGGCGCCGGAGACCAACGGCGAGGTCGCGGTGAAGGCGTGGTCGGCCCTTTCGGAGAATACCGGCCGCGATCACACCCATCTTGCCCGCTCGAAGGAAGATGAGAAGATCCGGTTCCGAGATGTCCAGGCGCAGCCGCGCAAGATTATCTCGTCGCCGACTTGGTCGGGCATTGAGTCCGATACGGTTTGCTACAACGCCGGCTATACGAACGTCCACGAGCTGATCCCCTGGCGCACCCTGACCGGCCGCCAGCAGCTCTATCAGGATCATCTGTGGATGCGCGCCTTCGGCGAGGGTTTCTGCGTCTATCGGCCGCCGATCGATACCAAGACAATCAAGCCCGTCATCCAGTCGAAGGATAATGGCGAGCCGCAGATCGTTCTGAACTTCATCACCCCGCACCAGAAGTGGGGTATCCATTCGACCTACACCGACAACCTTCTGATGCTGACCCTGTCGCGCGGTGGCCCGGTCGTCTGGATGTCGGAGACCGACGCCCAGCGTGCGGGCATCGTCGATAACGATTGGGTCGAGGCCTACAACGTCAACGGGGCGCTGGTTGCCCGCGCGGTTGTGTCTCAGCGCATCAAGGAAGGCACGCTGTTCATGTATCACGCGCAGGAAAAGATCGTGAATGTCCCGGGCTCCGAGATCACCGGAAACCGGGGGGGCATTCACAATTCGGTCACCCGCACTGTCGTCAAACCGACCCACATGATCGGCGGTTACGCCCAGCAATCTTATGGATTCAACTATTACGGCACCGTCGGATCGAACCGGGATGAGTTCGTGATCGTTCGCAAGATTCAGAATGTTGACTGGCTCGAAGGGCCACCCGAATCCACGCAGGAGGCCGCAGAATGAAGATCCGCGCACAGATCGGCATGGTGCTTAATCTTGATAAATGCATCGGTTGTCACACCTGTTCCGTCACTTGCAAAAACGTCTGGACCAGCCGGGAAGGCGTCGAATACGCCTGGTTCAACAATGTCGAAACCAAGCCCGGTATCGGATTTCCGAAGAACTGGGAAGATCAGGAGCATTGGAAGGGCGGTTGGGTCCGCAAGCCCAACGGCAAACTCGTGCCGAAAATGGGATCGAAGATCCACATCCTCGCCAAGATTTTCGCGAACCCGGACCTGCCCGAGATCGACGATTACTACGAGCCGTTCACTTTCGATTATTCACATCTCCAGAACGCGCCCGAGAGCAAGGCGATGCCGACGGCACGGCCGCGCTCGCTGATTACCGGCGAACGCATGGAGAAGATCGAATGGGGCCCCAACTGGGAAGAAATTCTCGGCGGGGAGTTCGAGAAACGCTCGAAGGACACCAATTTCGAGAACGTCCAGAAGGAGATTTACGGTGCGTTCGAGAGCACCTTCATGATGTATCTGCCGCGCCTGTGTGAGCACTGCCTCAACCCGACCTGTGCGGCGGCTTGCCCTTCGGGTGCGATCTACAAGCGCGAGGAAGACGGGATTGTCCTGATCGATCAGGAGAAATGTCGCGGCTGGCGGATGTGCGTATCGGGCTGCCCGTACAAGAAGATCTACTACAACTGGAACACGGGAAAATCCGAGAAGTGTACGTTCTGCTACCCGCGTATCGAAGCCGGAGAGCCGACCGTTTGCTCCGAGACCTGCGTCGGCCGTATCCGCTATCTCGGCGTCCTCCTCTACGACGCCGACAAGATTGAAGAAGCGGCTTCGGTACCGGATGAAAAGGATTTGTATGACGCCCAGCTGGGTGTCTTCCTCGACCCCGAAGACCCCGAGGTGATCGCCCAGGCCCGCCGTGATGGCGTTCCGGAAGCCTGGCTCGAGGCGGCACGCAAGTCACCGGTCTGGAAAATGGCGATGGAGTGGAAGGTGGCCTTCCCACTGCATCCTGAATTCCGCACGCTGCCGATGGTCTGGTACGTGCCACCCCTGTCGCCGATCAAGACGGCGGCCCAGCAGGGCAAGATCGGCGTCGACGGCGACATGCCCGATGTCCGCTCATTGCGGATTCCGCTGCAGTATCTCGCCAACATGCTGACGGCCGGTGACGAGGCGCCCGTCGCCCTCGGGCTGGAGCGCATGATGGCGATGCGTGGCTATATGCGCGCAAAAACCATCGATGGGGCGCCCGATTTGAGTTTTGCCGACCGGGTCGGGTTGAGCGGCGCGCAGATCGAGGAGATGTACTACACGATGGCGATCGCCAATTACGAGGACCGCTTCGTGATTCCGACATCCCATCGCGAAGCCCATGAGGATGTCTTCGATCTGAGGGGCAGCTGCGGGTTCAGCTTCGGCAACGGTTGCTCCGGCGGCAGCTCTGAAATCAACCTCTTTGGCACCCCGACCAGCAAGAAAACCCCCACCCCGACGGATGTGTTCTGATGGCTGCGACCTACAAGATCCTCTCGGCCCTGCTGACCTATCCCGGCGAAGAGCTGCAAGCCGCCGCCGGGGCCTTCGCGCAGATTCTCGAAGACGAGGCGATGCTGCCCGCAGCCGATCGGCAGGCCCTCGATCGGTTGATCAAACAGATCGCCGATGAGGACCTTTACGAACTTCAGGAACGCTACGTACAGCTGTTCGACCGCACCCGGTCGGTGTCGTTGCATCTGTTCGAGCATGTGCACGGCGAAAGCCGGGATCGTGGCCAGGCGATGGTCGACCTAACCGATCTGTATGAGCAGAACGGGCTGGAGATCACGGCCAACGAACTGCCGGATCACCTGCCGATGTTCCTGGAGTTTCTGTCGATCCTCCCCGCGAACGAGGCGCGGGATCATCTCGCTCAGCCGGTGCATATCATTGCGGCGCTGCGCGAGCGCCTGATCAAGCGGAAAAGCCCGTATGCCGCCGTCTTCCGCGCTTTGGAGACACTGGCCCGGGCGAAGCCGGACGCCGCTGCGGTGGCCGCTGTGCTGGCGGAGCCCGAGACAGATCCGGATGATCTCGAGGCGATCGACGCGGAATGGGAAGAGGCGGCCGTTATGTTCGGTCCGGGCGCGCCGGATGATGATTCCTGCCCGCAGGTCTCGGACATGCTGGCCCACATGGATGTGCCCCAGGGCACGCCCCTGGGGGCGTCGGCCTCCGCACCGTCTCATTCGACAGCCCCGCCTGCCAGCGCTGACACGCTGGCCGACGGACAATAGGAGCCTTTCGCAATGGCGGACTTCCTCAACACGCTCGTCTTCGGCATCTATCCCTATATCGCGCTGTCGGTGCTCGCCCTCGGCAGCATCATTCGCTACGACCGCGAGCCCTATACCTGGCGCTCGGGCTCAAGCCAGTTGTTACGGCGCAAGCAGCTGATCTGGGGTTCCGTCCTGTTCCATCTTGGCATTCTGGTGATCTTCTTCGGCCATCTGTTTGGGCTGCTCACCCCGATCGAGATATTCGATTGGATAGGCATCAGTCACGGCTTCAAGCAGATAATCGCGATCGTCATGGGGGGTGTTGCCGGCGTGATCGCTTTGATCGGTGCGACGTTGTTGCTGCACCGCCGGCTCTTTGATGTTCGCATCCGCGCCACCTCCAGTTTCGCCGACAACTGGATCCTCATTCTGCTCTATCTTCAGCTCGTCCTCGGGCTGGGCACGATCTTTGTCTCGGCGGGGCATCTGGATGGCAGCGAGATGGTGAAATTTATGTCCTGGGCGCGTGGCATCTTCACCTTCCAGGGCGGGGCTGCGGACTTCGTGGCCGAGGTGCACTGGATCTTTAAGGCTCACCTGTTTCTGGGGCTGACGATCTTCCTGCTGTTCCCCTTCACCCGTCTCGTGCACATGCTCAGTGCGCCCATACGCTATGTCTGGCGGCCGGGTTACCAGGTCGTCCGCAGCCGCAACCGCACGTCTCGCTGATCGGGGTTACAGGACGTACGGTTGGCGTGGATAGCGGGTTTTGGCGCTTGCCTAGGCATCGTCCCAGACCGGTGCACGCACCTGGGGGTTGATGATCCGCATATTCCTGTGGCGCAGTTCCCCGATACGGTCCATTTCAGCCGCGCTGAGGGTGAACTCGATGATCCCGATATTCTCCTCGATCTCGGAGAATTCGAGCGCCCGCGGCACGATGCCGATATCGGGTTGCTGGATCAGCCAGCGCAGCGCGACCTGTGCCGCGGTCTTGTCGTGCGCCGCCGCGATCTCGAGGATCACCGGGTCTTCGAGCATCGCGCCGCGGGCCAGAGGGGCGTGGCATGTGATCAGCAGGCCGTGTTTGCGGCAGGCCGCGATCAGGCGGTCCTGGTTGATATAGGTGTGATACTCGATCTGGTTGACGACCAGCGGCTCTGTTGTTTTGGCGAGCGCCTCGTCGAGCAGGGGGATCGTGAAGTTCGACACGCCGATATGCCGCGCCCGCCCGTCGCGTTTGGCCTTGGCGAGCGCACCGAGGGTTTCCTCCAGCGGCACGTTCGGCTGTGGCCAGTGGATCAGCAGGAGGTCGACATAGTCGAGACCCATCGTCTCGAGGCTGGTGTCGACCGAACGCGCGAAATCGTCGGCCGTCGCATTCTCTTCCGTGACCTTGGTGGTGACCCAGATGTCGTCGCGCGGCACGCCGGAGGCGCGGATGGCTTCACCGACCCATTGCTCCGTACCGTATTTGCGTGCCGTGTCGATGTGGCGGTAGCCACATTTCAGCGCATGCAGAATGAGCTCGACGGCGCGTTCGGGTTCCGGGAACAGCATGGTGCCGTAGCCGACCGCCGGGATGGCGGCGCCGTGGGCGTTGATGGTGGGGGCGATCTTGGGAGACATGAGTTCCTCGCAATGGGGACCGGTCAGCGGTCCTGTTTGCCCGCGTGCATCGAGCCGTTTGAGTACCGATGTTAGGAGATCGGCGTATCGCCCGCCAGCCCGGCGATGGGGCCCGTCTGCATATTTCTGTCGGGGCGAATCGGTTGCGTGGCCCAGTTTTCCACCGGTCGTCGCGGTGCCGTACCCAACCTGTCTGGAGCGGGCCGTCGCACCCGAAACGGAAACAGGAATATGGGCTTCACGCCGATTCACTTCACCGAGGAAGACCGGATCTTCCAGGATCAGATCCGACGGTTCGCCGAGCGCGAAGTCGCGCCCATCGCCGACGAGATCGACCATGAGGACAGGTTCCCGGCCGAGGTGATCCCGAAGTTCGGTGACCTGGGCCTGCTGCAATGGAGCGTGCCTGAGGAATATGGTGGGCCCGAGGGGTCGCTGACCATGCTGTGCATCGCGCGCGAGGAGTTGGCGAAGTATTCCCTGTCGCTGTCCGTGATGGTCGGGGAGAACGGCAACGGTATGGCGCTGCCCCTGTTGTTCGGGGGCACGGAGGCGCAGAAGCAGAAGTATTTTCCCCTCCTGGCCAAGGGGCGGACCTTGGTTGCCTTCGCCTTGTCCGAGCCCGAGGCTGGGTCGGACGCGGCCGCGCTGCGCACCCGCGCGGTGCGCGACGGCGATGACTGGCTGATCACCGGGAACAAGATCTTCGTGACCTGCGGTCCGGTGGCTGACTACGTGCTGGTGCTGGCGCGGACCAACGACGCGCCCCGCGCCAAGGGGGTGTCGGCGTTCATCGTGGACACATCGCTGCCCGGCGTGACGCGCGGCGCGAAAAACAAGAAGATGGGCTACAACGGCGCGACCCCGAACTGCGACTTCTTCTTCGAAGATGTCCGCGTGCCCGCCGATGCCATGGTGGGTGGCGACGGAGAGGGATTCGCGATCGCCATGAAATGCATGGAGTTCAACCGGCCCGCCATGTCGGCGTCGGCGCTCGGGATCGCCCAGGGCGCGCTGGATCAGGCGGTGTCTTTTGCCAAGGAGCGCAAGCAGTTCGGCAAACCCATCGCCGAGTTCCAGGGCCTGCAGTTCATGATGGCGGACATGGCCATGCAGATCGAGGCCGCGCGGTCGCTTCTCTATGAGGTGACGGCTCGGTACGACCGGGGCGAGATGGACGGTTATGGTCGCCTGTCGGCGATGGTGAAGACACTGGCGAGCGACGCCGCCATGAAGGTGACCACCGATGCCGTCCAGATACTTGGCGGCTATGGTTACATGAAGGAATTTCCGGTGGAACGCATGATGCGCGACGCCAAGGTGACCCAGATTTTCGAGGGCACCAACCAGATCCAGCGCATGCTGATCGCGCGGGATCTTCTCAAGTAGAAGGCCTCAGGAGCAGGAGTTTGCATTGTCCATGACGGGATTGCTCCCATGACCGGGTTACTCGAAGGCATCCGGGTGCTCGATTTCACGACCATGATGGCCGGGCCCTATTGCACGCGTCAGCTCGCCGACCTGGGCGCGGAGATCATCAAGATCGAAGCCCCCGGCGGCGAGCAGAACCGCCGCGCGGCGCCGATCCGCGACGGTGAAAGCGCGGTCTACGGTCATCTCAATTGCGGCAAGCACAGCCTGGCGATCGACCTGAAGTCCCCCGAGGGCCATCGGATTGCGCTCGATCTGGCGCGCCACTGTGACGTGGTGGTCGAGAATGCCCGGCCGGGAGTCATGACGCGGCTGGGGCTCAACCATGACGCGATCCGGGCCGTGCGGCCGGACGTCGTCTACTGCTCCATATCGGGTTTCGGCCAGACCGGCCCGGACTCACAGAACCCGGCCTATGCGCCGGTCGTGCAGGCGGCCTCGGGGTACGAGATGGCGATGCTGGAACAGCAGCCGGAGATGAGCCGACCTGGTTTTGTCGGCGTGTTTCTGGCCGACGTGATGGCGGCGGTCCAGGCCTTCGGGGCGATCAACGCGGCGCTGTTCGCGCGCGAGCGAAATGGTGCCGGCCGCTATATCGATGTCTCGCTGATGGAAAGCGTGATCTGGCTCCTGGTCTATGAAATCCAGTTAGCCCAGAACCCGCTGGACACGCCGCGCGGTTATTACCGGCCGGTCCGGGCCAGCGACGGCTTCGTCATGGTCGCGCCCGGCGGGCAGCTCACTTTCGAGAGTATGGCCCGGGCGATGGACGCGTCCGAATGGATCGACGACCCGCGCTTTTTGACCCATCCCGACCGCAACCGGAATTACGCTGACCTCATGGCGCTGGTCGAGGGCTGGACATCGACCCGCTCGGCGGCGGAATGCGAGCGCATCCTTATGGCAGGCAAGGTGCCGTGCGCGCGCTATCGCGAGGTGCATGAGTTGTTTGACGATCCCCAGCTCGTCCACAGGAAAGCCTTCACGACGGTGTCGGATAGCGCGGGCAGCTTCCAGGTGCCCAACCCACCATTCGCGATGGGTGACACTCCGGTGGGCGCGCGCGACTGGATCGCGCCGTTCGGCAGCTCGGCGCCGGAGATACTGGGCGGCCTGCTGGAGATGGATACAGCGGCGGTCGATGACCTCTACGCCCGCGGTGTGCTGTTTGCGCAAAGCCGGTAGCGCCCGGCCCACACGCCTCCGATTGTGAGGCGGGTGCGAAGCGCCTATCGTTGTGGGTGCGCCCCGTTGAAGGAAATTCACGATGGACCGATTGACCGAACAGCTGGACAAGGCCTGGGAAAACATCCAGGTCCATCTCGTGTCGCCGGCATTTTATTCCCAGATCGGGTTTGTCCTGACGGCGCTGCTTGTGGCCTGGGTGCTTGCCCTGAGTATCAAGGCGCGGGTCAGAATTTTTCGCGAAGAGCCGCAATCGGGCGCACTGCTCGATATGCGGATGGCGGTCCACAATGCCAACGCGCTGGTGTTGCCGCTCATCACCGCGTTGTTGCTGGGGGTCGCTACGCCCATCAGCGCATCGGTGATCGGCGAGGCATGGTTGGTGCGCGCCGCACAGGGCGCCGCATTCATCCTGCTGGCATTCAGCCTCGCGAATCATTTCATCAACAGCACCACCATCATCTTCATTCTCCGGTGGATCGGGGTGCCGATCTCCCTGTTGTTTATATTCGGCCTGCTCGACGACGTGACCGGGTATCTCGACGCCGTGTCCTTCCAGGTGGGCAACATCAACATCACCCTGCTGGCGGTGTTGCGGACGTTGCTGTTCGGCGTCCTGCTGTTGTGGCTGGGGCGGGTTTCCAATTCCACGGGCCAGCGGGTCATCCGAAATCGGACCGCGATCGATGTGAGTACCCGCGAGGTCATCGCGAAGCTGTTCGAGATCGGCATCTTCGTGTTGATGCTCCTGCTGCTCTTGAACGTGGTGGGCATCGATCTGACCGCGCTGGCGGTGTTCGGCGGGGCATTGGGTGTCGGCCTCGGTTTCGGCCTGCAGCAGATCGCGTCGAACTTCGTGTCGGGCATCATCATCCTGCTCGACCGTACGATCACCATCGGTGACTACATCGAGCTGGAGGACGGCCGCGCAGGTACCCTGCGCGAACTCACCATGCGGTCCGCCACGCTGGAAACGTTCGACGGCAAGGACATCATGGTGCCGAACGAACAATTCATCACCACAACCTTCGTCAACTGGACCCACAACAACAAGAAGCAGCGCTATTCGCTGCACTTTCAGGTCGCCTACGACACGGATCTGGCGCCGATGTTCGAGATCGTGCGCGATACGGTGAACAGCCACCCGAAGGTCATGACCGGTGACGATCTGCCGATCAGTGAACGCGCCGACGCCGAGATAGAGAGCTTCGGCGATTCCGGGATCAACATCCTGGTCGAGTTCTGGATGGAGGGGATCGACGATGGCGACAACCGCGTCGGCGCCGACCTGCTGATGATGATCTGGACCGCGTTGCGGGCGAACGATATCCACATCCCGTTCCCGCAGCGCGAAATTCGGGTCCTGGGCGACGTCAAAACCTCCTGATTTCCAGGGTATTTCAATATTGCATCCCGCCGCTGGAATTTCTTGCGGGGTGCGGTGTTTGTTTTCATAAGGCCGTGGCGTTGCCACGCGACAATGCCGCGCCGTCCGCACACAATCCGGGGAACTCCGCACCATGACCGAGATCGCAACGCCGGATAACGATGTCGCCGCGCCCGCGCCGCGCGAAATCGTCTACCGGCATCGGGTGGTGACCCGGGTGACCCATTGGGTCAACGCGCTGTGTTTCACGCTGCTGTTGATGAGCGGGCTGCAGATTCTCAACGCCCACCCGGCGCTCTACTGGGGCCAGTTCGGCGCCGACAACGACACCGCCTTCATCGAATTCTTCGCCGCCCGCCCGGATGGGCGTGACGGGGAGCTCAAGGGTTTCACCCGCGTGGGCCCCGTCACGTTTGAAACGACGGGTCTGTTCGGCGTCTCCAATGACAGCGACGGTGATGTGCGGGTCATCGCCATGCCGGGCTGGGCGACGATCCCGACGAACCGCGACCTGGCGACGGGCCGTCGCTGGCATTTCTTCTTCGCCTGGCTGTTCGTCATCAACGGGGCGGTCGCGGTGGGCGCCAGCGTGCTCAATGGGCATTTGCGCCGGGACCTGTTGCCCGAGAAACGTGAGCTACGGCCACGCCACATACTTGGCGACATCTGGAACCACGCGCGGTTGAGATTGCCGAAGGGCGATGAGGCCAAGCGATACAACGTGTTGCAGAAGGTCTCCTATCTCGGGGTCGGCCTGCTGCTGCTGATGATGATCATGACGGGCCTCACCATGTCGCCGGGCATCAACGCCAGCGCGCCCTGGATGCTCGATCTGTTCGGCGGCCGGCAGTCGGCGCGCACCATCCATTTCCTGGCCGCATCGGCGACCGTGGCCTTCGTGGTGGTCCACCTGGCGATGGTGTTGCTCGCCGGTCCCATCAATGAAATCCGCTCCATGATCACGGGCCGCTTCGTCGTGCCCCCGGAGAACAAGTCATGACCCGCAAGCTTCTCACCCGCCGTTCCTTCCTGCATGTCGGCACCACCGCGGCGATCGCCGGGGTCGGCTATGCCGGGTATCGCGCGATGAGCGCACCCGGCTTCCTGGGCGTTCTGGAATCGGCCGAATACGCGACCCTGAATGCCCAGCGCGCATTGCTGTCGGGCCAGCCCCTGGCCCGTGAGTTCAGCCCGTCGGACATGTCACCCGTGTTCAAGGCCAACGGGACGACGATGCCCGGGGGCGTGGTGTATCAGGAATTCCTGGCGAATAATTTCAGCAGCTGGCGGCTGCGCGTCGACGGGTTGGTCGCCAACCCGATGAGCCTGTCGATGGCGGAGCTCAAGCGGGCGCCCCAGCGCACCCAGATCACGCGCCATGACTGCGTCGAGGGTTGGAGCGCGATCGGCAAATGGACCGGCGTGCCGCTCGGCCATATCCTGGAACAGGCCCAGCTGGCGCCCAATGCCCGCTATGTGGTCTTCCATTGCCTCGACGATGTCTATGAGGACAGCGGGCGCTACTATGAGAGCGTCGACCTGTTCGATGCTTTCCATCCGCAGACGATCCTCGCCCACTCGATGAACGATCAGGCGTTGCCGGTTGCCCATGGCGCACCCCTGCGTCTGCGGGTCGAGCGGCAGCTCGGCTACAAGCACGCCAAGTATCTGACGCGGATCGAGGTCGTCGACAGTTACAAGAATGTGGCGCAGGGCAATGGCGGCTTCTGGGAAGATCGCGGCTACGAATGGTACGCAGGGATCTAGCTCCGATCTAACCGACACCGCCGAAGCTGACACCCGACAGTTCCGCCATTTCCTTTTTCCAGGTCGTCAGATCGTCGACCGTGAACTCGGAAATATGCTCATGGCCGCAGGCCCGGGCGAGAATCTCGATCAGCTCGACGGCCGCGCCGAAGAAGCGCGCGAGGCGTTGGGCGGATTCATCGACGATCAATCGCGATACCAGATGGGGCTTCTGGGTGGCGATGCCGACCGGGCAGTTGTTGCTGTGGCAGGCGCGCATGCCGAGGCAGCCGATCGCCTGAAGTGCGGCGTTCGAAACTGCGATGGCATCCGCACCCAGCGCGAGCGCCTTGGCGAAATCCGCCGGGGTGCGCAGGCCGCCGGTGATGACCAGGGTGACGTTGCCCGGACCGTTGTGATCGAGATGCCGGCGCGCGCGGGCCAGGGCCGGGATCGTCGGCACCGAAATATTGTCGCGGAAGATCAGCGGCGCGGCGCCAGTCCCGCCGCCGCGCCCGTCGAGGATAATGTAATCGCAGCCGATATCGAGCGCGGCGTCGAGGTCCTTCTCGATATGCTGGGCCGACAGCTTGAAGCCGATGGGGATTCCGGCCGTGGCGTCGCGTACTTCTTCGGCGAAATCACGGAACTGGGCGCGTTCGGTCCATTCGGGAAAGCGGGCAGGCGAAATGGCGGGGGTCCCCTCTTCGAGGCCGCGGACCTTCGCGATCTTGCCCTTCACCTTGTTGCCGGGAAGATGTCCGCCCGTGCCGGTCTTGGCGCCCTGGCCGCCCTTGAAGTGGAATGCCTGCACGTTGGCCAGCTTGTCCATGGAAAACCCAAAGCGACCCGATGCGAGCTCATATAAGTAGCGCGAATTCTCCGCCTGTTCCTCGGGCAGCATGCCGCCTTCGCCCGAGCAGATACCGGTGCCGGCGAGCTCGGCGCCGCGCGACAGCGCCACCTTGGCGGGCTCCGACAAGGCGCCGAAGCTCATGTCGGAGACGAAGAGGGGAATATCGAGCTTCAGGGGACGCTTGGCACCCGGGCCGATGGTGACATCGGTACCCACAGGATGTTTGTCGAGGAGCGGCGGCGTATCGAGCTGGCCGGTGACGAACTGGATGTCCTCCCAGGTCGGCAGCTGGTCGCGCGGCACGCCCATGGCGGAGACGAGGCCGTGATGGCCGGTCTTCTCCAGCCCGTTGGCGGCATATTCCTGAATGCGGCCGACGAAGGGTTCCTCGGGCGCGCCATGGGGGTCCTGATACAGGCCCTGATAGCTGTCCCGGTCATAGGGTTGCGGGTTGTCGGCCTCCCAGGTCGCGATCGGCGTCGACCAGAACTTCGCCGTTCTCGATCCAGGCGCCGAATTTCTCCAACCGCTCGGAATTGGCATAGGCGCTGACGCCGGTGTCGTAGCGGAAGTCCCAGCCGTGCAGGCCACAGATCAAATCCTCGCCCTGGATGCTGCCATCGGAGAGCAGGGCGCCGCGGTGCAGGCATCGGCCATACAGGACCGAGACGTTTTCATCATAGCGAACGATGACGAGGTCAACCCCGCCGACGAGGGCATAGGCGGGTTGGCGGTCCGAGAGATCGTCCCAGCGGGCAATCGCAGTCTTGTTCATCGCGGAGCAGTCCTTTTAGTTCGAATTTATGCCGCGGAAACGCGTCGGAATTTCGCTGACCGGCTGGGTTTCTTCGCAGTCCCCCATCCGGCCCAACATGCGGCTGTACCAGCGCGCCGCCGGGGCGGCGGTGACGCCGTGCAGGAGCACACTCAGGAACACGGTCGTCACCACCGTGGCCATGATGACGGCAGCCTGCTCGGATTGATTCTCGCCGAGTACCAGCAGGGCGAACAGGATCGATGCCAGGCCGCGCGGCCCGAACCAGCCCAGGAACATCCAGGTCGGTACATTGAGGCCGGTGCCGAGCAGGCTGAGGATCACTGGAATGATGCGCACGACTGTCAGGCTGGCCACGGCATAGAGGAGGGTCGCGAGCGTGACGTCGTCGATCACCTGGGGCACGATGACGGCGCCGAACAGAAAGAATGTCAGCAGCGTGAGTAGCTGGCCCTCTTCCTCGACGAAGTCGAACAGGAACTCGCACACCCCGCGATGCACATTGCCGACGGTCAGCCCGGCGACGAAGGCTGCGATGAACCCATTGCCGCCGATCAGTTCGGCCAGCGCGAAGGCCGCAAAGGCGACGGCGAGAGCTCCCAGGCCCTGAAAGGCCGGGGTCATCCAGTCGCTCGCCGATGCGCGATCGATCAGGCGGCCGCCCGCATATCCCACCGCGAGACCTGCGAGCGGTCCCAGCGTGATTTGCAGGGCGCCAAAGGTGATCCACTCCGACGCGCTTTGCGCCGGGCCTTCGGTGGCGAGCGCGAGGCTGACGAAGACGAGGACCACCGGCAGGGCGATGCCGTCGTTGAGGCCGCTTTCGGCGTTCAGGGTCTGGCGAATGCGCACCGGCACCGCCTTGTTGGTGACGACCGCCTGACCCAGGGCGGCATCGGTCGGGGCCAGGATCGCCGCGAGCAATGCGGCTTCGAATACAGGGAACCCGGGAAATATGACCATCGCGGCGAGGGTGCCGGCCAGAATGGTCAGGGGCAGGCCTGCCACCAACATCCTTGTGGGTAAATTGTGATAGCGCCACAGGGTCCGGACATCGATGCGCGCTGCGTCCGTGTAGAGCACCAGAACCAGAGTGATTTCGGCGATGAGCTCGAGTGTGTGGCTCGAATAGTCGACTTCGACCAGATGCAGCCCGAGCGGCCCGGCAATGATGCCGAAGCCGACAAACAGGATCGGCGCCGTGATCATTGAATCGCGCAGCCGCGCGGAGACGAGACCGAACGCGATCAGCCCAACGGCGAGAACGAGGATTGTCTGGGGTTCCATGGGCGTCGGGCTTCCCTCGGATCGGGCGCGCGGTTCCAACTTGGACGTTTGGTGGCACCGAAAGGTAACACTGTTGTTCCGGGGCGGGCGTAACCTTTCACGGTTGCGTGGTGCCGGACGATTCGGGCGGGTGATCAGGCCGGTCGCGCGGTCTCCGCCGGCGCGCGCCGCCGCAGGGTCATAAACGCCTCGGCGGCATCAAACCCAACCGTGTTGCCGTGCATCTTCGCCAGGCGTTCGACAGCCTGGGGTGAGCGCGCATGAGGCGGGTCGCGCATCTCGAAGTCATAGGCTGCGATCGCGTCGAGCTTGCGTGCCAGGACCGGCGTA
>JAQCFD010000040.1 GCA_027618305.1 Pseudomonadota bacterium | reverse complement strand
GACCGCTCTATGAAAAGGTGCGCGAAGAGGATGCCGCGTTCTATGCGCGACTTGAGGCATCCGGCTTCCTGCTGACATTCGGTGAGGACGAGGCGGGATTGTCCACGATGTATATGCGGCGCGGCTCCGGCTACTACATCGATGTCGGTGCGTCGGACCTGATCGCCGACGGCCGCATTGGTCTGCACAGCGGCGTCGAGGTGGCTGAAATCCGCGAGAGGTCGGTGGTGCTGAACGACGGCAGCGAACTCGCGGCCGACCTCATCGTCTATGCGACAGGCTATGGCCCGATGAACGATTGGGCGGCGCAGCTGATTTCGACGGACGTCGCGGAACGGGTCGGCAAATGCTGGGGCCTGGGATCCGGCACGCGGCTCGACCCTGGACCCTGGGAGGGCGAGCTGCGCAACATGTGGAAACCCACGCATCAGGAGGGACTCTGGTTCCACGGCGGCAATCTTGCGCAATCGCGTTTCTATTCGCAGTTTCTTGCCCTGCAACTGAAGGCGCGCATGGAAGGCGTTCCGACACACGTCTTTGGACAAGGCGAAATCTTCCACAAAGCCTAGAATAGGGCGAGCTCGCAGCGCCCGCTTACATGTGAGCCTCCAGCTCAATTTGACATGTTGATGCCCACGCGAACCGGCTAGGATTGTCGCATGGCTCATTGTGTTTTCATGCTGCGTCCAGATTCGATCTACGACGACAGCCCGTCAGAGCAATATCAATTCCCAAAACAGTACCTCGACCGCGCCAGCACCTCCGTGGGCGATTGGATTGTGTACCTTGAACCAAAGAAAGTAAGGGATACACGCGGCTACTACGCGATCGCACGAATTGAGAGGATTGTTCCCGACATATCAGAACCCGGCAGATTCCTTGCTCACATAGAGCCGGGAAGCTATCTCGACTTCCCCAATCCGGTCCCCTTCAACGATGGCGACACACCCGTCGAACGCGGGCTCCTTAATGAAAACGGTAAATTATCTGGTCGGGCACAAGCAGCTGTCCGACCCATATCGTCCGCAGATTTCCTGCGTATTATTGACCGCGGGCTCGATCAATCTGATCAAGTTTTGCCCCGTCTGGATATCGAGGATACGGCTCCCGGTTCGGCGGAACAACAATCCCCGTTTATGCTTGAGACTGAGCGTCAGCGCTTCGATCAGCTAGTAAGCCGACCGCTACGTGATCGTGCATTTCGTCGCGTTGTGCTCCGCGCGTATGATGAGCGCTGCTCTTTCACTGGACTTAAACTCATCAATGGAGGTGGACGCGCCGAGGTCAATGCCGCCCATATTAAGCCCGTCGAGCACAATGGTCCGGATATCGTTCACAACGGAATAGCGTTGTCCGGCACCGCACACTGGATGTTCGACCGAGGCCTGATCAGTTTATCAAACGATCTCAAAATCCTAATTTCCCGACACGTAAACGACAGGGCCAGCGTAGAATCTTTCATCAACACAGATCTCCACGCGATACCACCCATCCGTTCGATGGATCGCCCCCATCCTCACTTTCTTGAGTGGCATCGGGAACATTGTTTCAAAAGTTGAAGGCCCTTGATCTCCTTGCGCGCGGTCAGCCTCAAACATCCATGCTCGCAAAAAGAACAGGTGCCACAGCGACGCGTCAGTATTGTTGTGTCACATATATCGCCATCGATACTGACCCGGTCATCTAAGCGGCTGGATGCAAACGCCGCGTACGACAGATAATTCTTCGCCGAGAGGAAATAACCATGGCCCGTCCTGTAATTGTTGCCTGCGCCGTTACCGGCTCGGCGGATTCCACCGCCATGAACCCGGCCGTCCCCGTCACGCCCGAAGAAATCGCCAATGAGGCCATCGCCGCCAACAAGGCCGGGGCCGCGATCGCGCACATTCATGTGCGCAACCCGGAAACCGGCAAGGCGAGCACGAAACTCGAATATTACGAGGAGGTCGTGAAGCGTATTCGCGATTCCGGGTCGCCGGTCATCATCAACCTCACGACCGGCCCGGGCGGACGCTTTGTCCCGGATCCGGCGGATCCGATGACAGCCGGCAAGTCGAGCGCCATGTTCACCGCCGAACAGCGGGTCGAGCATGTGGTGAAACTCAAGCCGGATATCTGTTCGCTCGATGTCGCCTCGATGAACTTCGGCGAGTGGAACATGGTCAACTCCCCCGCGATCCTGCGCGAGATGGCGCGGATGATCCAGGCCGCCGGCGTCAAACCCGAACTGGAAGTGTTCGATACCGGCCATGTGCGCCTGGCCGCCCAGATGTGCGCCGACGGCGACATTGCCGACCCGATCCCGCTGTTCCAGTTCTGCCTGGGTATTTCCTGGGGCGCCCCCGCCTCACGCGACGCGATGGCGCTCATGCGCGACCTAGCGCCCGAGAATGCCGTGTGGGCGTCCTTCGGCATCTCGCGTCATGAGATGCCGATGGTCGAGACCGCCACCAAGCTGGGCGGCCATTGCCGCGTGGGCCTGGAGGACAATCTCTACATTTCACGGGGCAAACTCGCGTCGGGCAACGCCGAACTGGTCGAGCACGCCGTCGGGATCGTGCAGTCCCTGGGTGAAGATGTCGCCACGGCCGCCCAGGCGCGGGAGATCCTCGGCCTCAAGGCCTAGCCGGCGAAGCTCACGCCGTTGGCCGCCCGCCAGGCGTCCGTGGCATCCAGCGTGGCAAACGGGCTGATCATCTCCGGATCGAACGGGATGGGAGCTTCGCCGCGCGCCAGCTTGTTCGGCCAGGACGGATCACCGATCGCGCCGCGGGCGATCGCGACCAGATCCGCCTCGCCGCCCGCCAGAAGCTGTTCGCCGTTGGCCGGGTCTTCCAGCTTGCCGCAGGCGATGATGGGCACCCCGGCAAATTCCCGGGCCAGGCCGGCCAACGTGCGGCCGCTGCCGAATTCCTCACCCAGGCCCTGATGGGTGCTGACATGGATGTAATCCGCACCCGCACCGGCAAGTGCTCCGAAGATCGTCTTCGCGTCATCGACGCCGCCCGACCATTTGTAATTGAAGTCGTTCGAGCGGCTCTGGGACATGCGCATGCCGGCAAGCCCCCGGCCCGCCACGCCGCGCACCACCGCCGCCATGATCTCGAGATGGAAGCGCAGGCGGTTCTCGAGCGATCCGCCATAGCTGTCCGTGCGGGTGTTGGTCTCCGGCGTCAGGAACTGGACCGGCAGATAGCCGTTGGCGCCATGAATCTCCACACCGTCGAACCCGGCGGCCATGGCGTTCGCGGCGGCCACCTCGAATGAGGCCACCACTGCGACAATCTCATCGCCCGTCATGGCGCGCGGCATGTGGAACGGGCCATCGCCGTAGTAGCGCGCGCCCATGGCGCCGGCAGGCTGGACCGCCGAAGGGGCGATGATATCGTCGGTGTAGCGATTCTCCTGCACCAGCGCACCGGCATGCATGACCTGCAGAACGATGCGCCCGCCCGCCGCGTGCACCGCATCGACAACCTGGCGCCAGCCCTCAACCTGGGCCGGGGTCACAATTCCCGGCTGGTCGCGATAGCCCTGACTCTGGAGCAGGTCGGTATGGGTGCCCTCGGTGATGATCAGCCCGAACCCGCCGCGCGCGAACGCGGCGTAATGACCGGCCATCTGCGCGGTCGGCACACCATCTGCATCCGCGCTGATCCGGGTCATCGGTGCCACGACGGTGCGGTTCGGCAGATCGAGCACCCCCAAGCGGAACGGGGACAGAATATGTGGCCAGCGGGCCGCGCCAGAATCATTCATCAAACATCATCTTTCTATCAGGAGAGCCCATGTCGTCGTGTCGCCGCAGGCTGCACAAGTGTCGGCGATGCGCCTCGGCGATCACGCGAGAGAAGGTGTTTCGTTCATTCGGCCGACGCCGATGACGCCCGCCGATCAATCGTCCGACGGCTCGGGAAAGGATTTCGGCCAGGTATCGAGCAAATTCTGAAGATATCCACGAACGTCTTCGGGATTCGTCCGGATAGATCCCTTCATCGTTTTGACGTCACTCTCATGGATATCAATATGAAGCGAATCTGCAATCCGATTGTTCATGTTGAAAACACCACAAACCAGCGTCAGTTCGAGAATCTCAGGCTCGCTAAAGAGCGCCTGAAGCTGCTCGAACACATCCTTGCGATACTTCGCCGTATTCCGCGTCATATGTTCGGCCCACAGAACGGCGGTCCGTTGCCGGGGCGTCAGGCACGCAGCCGTCATGTAGTCGTCAGACTCGATTGCCTGAAACTGTTCTTCCGTAATTCCCGTCCCTTGACCAAGCGACGTGTTGTGCTCAATTCAATGCTGGCACCCGTTGATGAGACTGGTCTTGATGACCACCATCTCCTTGATCCGGGTCGAAAGGACGCCACCGGCACCCTCTCGCTGGATAACCATCGGATTGAACATCAGGAATTTGCTCACCTCGGGCAGGTGGGCAAATACTCTGACGAGTGTATTCACGCGCCCGACCGACCGTTTGATGTACTCGTAGCGCTCGGCCAGTGGGCCCGTAAAACTGTCTATATCGACAAGACTTAAGCGTGCCATATCACATCCTTTTTTAAGGTTCTCTGCGCGGCCTGGTCCGGCTCAAGCCGCGCAGAACATTTGCACCTAGGAATCCAGATCGCGCATCGTCCAGGCCAGCATTGTGGCATCACTGGTGCAGACGAGGTCTGCGCGCGGTTCTCCGTCGTCGGCGTAGACGTAGTCCCACACATCGAGTTTTTCATCACCGACAGAGACGTCGCCCTCGATCAGCAGCGCCGCCAGGAAGGCCGGCTTGATCTGCTCTCCTGCCTTCAGACGGACCGCCTCCACAAGGAGCTGTCCGAGACCACGGTCGACGAGGGTCTTGTACTGGCCGCCGTCCGACCCCGGTCGCCAGGGAATTTCTTTCTGCAGGACCAGTTTGTAGAATTTTTCCTCGGAAAGATTTTCGACCTCGGAATGATGATTGCTGCCCTGAAACGCCGACAGGAGCCAGCACCCTTCCGGGTATTCGATCGGGCCATGCGGTTCATTGCTCGGACCGACCAGAACATCCAGCGGCCGCAGCGTGACACCATCCACAATGGCGCGGTTTCGCACGACGGTGGCGGCATGCATTCCGGCATGCACATGGCGCGGTTCGGTCGAGCCGACCGGATAGTTGACCATACGCATGGAAAGCCCGGTATCCTGATTGTCATAGAGCGTACGGGTTTTGCAGGGCCAGTTGTCGACGTTGACACGGTCCTCCCATGGGACACTCTCAAAACGGACGATATTCATGGTTTCCCCCTTTTATTCGGTAAAAGTCACGATTTTTTTTGGACTGTCAGCCCCCGCGTGCAAACGCGGCGGCATGATCTGTGATGAATTCCTCAAGCGTGCGCGCCGGGTGGCCCGCGATGTCCGCGGTGACGCTCGTGACATAAGAATAGGCACCGTTGGCGGCAAAACCGATCATCTTCACCTGATGGTCGATCAGCCATGACGGCAGGCCGCGCGCTGTGACGATCTCTTCCCACAGGGCTACATCAACCATCTCGTAGCGGATATCGCGGTTCAACACGCGGCTGAACGTCGCCGCAACGTCGTCCAGACTGACCGCGGCCCCGGTCTGGTAATAGGCCTCACCATCATGTTTGCCGTCTTCTTCGAGGACCGCCGCCGCCAGATCCGCCACGTCGCGCGGGTCGGTCATGCTCAGCTTCACGTCACGCGGGATCGCGCTGGTGAACACGTCACCGTCCTTCAGTCCGGCCGCCACGTAATGCAGGTTGGTCATGTAGAAATTCGGCCGCAGGAAGGTGTAACGCAGCCCGCAGGCCGCGATCTTTGCCTCCAGTGCCTTATGGGCTTCCGGGATCGGCGCCGGCGAGTCGACGTTGCCTGAGAGTTTGACAATGCGTTCGCATCCGGCGGCGACCGCCGCCTCGATCGCATTGGTTTGCTGCACCTCGAGCACCGGGCTGTGGCCCGAGTTCAGATACAATGTGTGGACGCCGCGAAGCGCCCGATCAAAGGACGCGCGGTCGTCCAGATCCGCCGCGACCAGTTCGGCCTCCGGTCCGAGTAACGCCCGCGCCTTGTCCACATCTCGCACCAGATAGCGAATGTTGAGCCCGCGCTCTTCCAGCCGCGGCGCGAGAAGGCTACCGGTGACGCCCGTCGCACCTGTCACCGCGATCACGCGATCATTCATCTCATTGCCCCCTCACCGGACCCGGCTAGGCCAGGTTTCGCTGGAAGAAGTCCACAAGCGGCCCCAGCAGCGACGGGTCGGATCGGTTGGCCTGTTCCACATGGACGATCTGGATGGCGCCGCCCGCCTTGCGATAATTCTCCGCGAAACGCTCGGGCTCGTTGAGGTCGAGGGGAGATTCCGGATCGCGATAGTCATGCACCGGGTCCGGCGTTCCCTGGAACCAGATAGCCGGCAGTATCTCTACCGCCTCGCCGCGCTCCAGCGCCAGCATCGGGTTGGCCTCTTCCATGTTCTCCTCGGTCACCCAATAGGTGTCGTGGCGCTCGGGCAGGTCGGCGACCCATGCCGGCGGGTCGCCCGCGGCACGCAGGTCGACGACGCGCCGGTAGCGCGACAGGGGATTGATCACCGGCCACATCACGCCGACGCAGCGCACGCTCGCATCAACATCGGCGGCGGGGGTTTCCAGTGGAAGTGCGCCGTAGCGCGGCTCGTTCGGCCGCATGGCCGCCAGCATCGCCAGGTGGCCGCCGCTGGACTGCCCCAGGATACCGATCCGGTTCGCGTCGAGGCGCAGCTCGTCGGCATGGGCCTTCAGCCAGCGCAATGCATAATTGATATCCTCCAGGGAGGACGGATAGACGTCGGCCGCCTGGCGAAAATCGAGCGCCGCGGAGGCCATACCCGCCTCGGCAAAAACCTCGCCGCGCACGCTGCACTCACCCGGCCCGCCCTTGCACCAGCAGCCCCCGTGCAAATCAAGGATGGCCGGAAACGGTCCCGCGCCGTCGGGACGAATCAACCGCACGATCATGGGCTTGTCGCCGTGGCGATAGATCTCGATGTCCTCGGTGGTCACGGGCGGTATGTCGGTCACGGCCATGGAGTTGTTCCCTGAGTTCTCTTATCCGCAATGCTTTCTACGATCCTAACCGGGCACGGCGCGGGCCGAAAGGCCCGGATACTCGGCGGGTGTAGCTCCGAGAGCCGGTGCCCACAGGTTCTTTTTATTTGTCCGGACAATTACGCTGGAGTCTTCATTCAATGAAATGCAGTTACACGAGTCCGTTACTTCAACAGCTACGAGTGGTAAACGCGTAGTCAGTTCAGCATTCTATGAAACGCACGGCATCGATTTGCCAAAGATAAAAAAAGTGAACGAAATATTCTCTGGGAGGAGATACGTATGTCATCGAAATTGACCGTCACGACATTTCTTTCGGGCGCAATTGTTGCCGCCGGATTGCTCTCCGCGCAGCCCGCGTCTGCGCAGACCGAAGTTCTGATCAACAACTACCTGCCGCCGAAGCACCCGTTCCAGACGCAGATCGTCGCGCCGTGGATTGATGAGGTGGTCGTCGCGACAGGCGGTTCGGTCACGCCGACGCTTTCCGCCGCCGCGGTCGGCCCGCCGCCGAAGAACTGGCAGACCGTCGTCAAGGGCGTCGCGGATGTGGTCGTCCTGGCCAACCTGTTCCAGCCCAAGCGCATCCAGCTGCCGACGGTCGCCGAAATTCCCCTGAACTCGGGATCATCGGAGAAGACATCGGCGGCGCTGTGGACCACCCACGAGAAATTTTTCGCCGCCGCCAACGAGTATGATGGCGCTATTCTTCTTGGCTCCTTCTCGCTGACGCCGAATGTCATCCACAGTGGCACCGGTCCCATCGTCAGCCTGGATGACCTCAAGGGGTACAAGCTGCGCGCCTCACCGGGCGTCGCCACCAATGTCCTGAAGGAGCTCGGCGCGGTGCCGGTCGCATCGGGCCCGTCGAAGATCTTCGGCCTGATCTCCAAGGGCGTTGTGGACGGTGTCGCCGTGCCGGCGCATGGCCTCCTGGCGTTCCGCATGGAGCCCTACATCAAGGCCGTCACGACCTTCCCCGGCGGCATGTCGAACACGACCTTCTCCCTGCTCATGAACAAGGACAAGTGGGACAGCCTGACGGCGGAACAGCAGGCCCAGGTGATGAGTGTTTCCGGCGCCCATGTTTCGTCCAAGGGCCCCGGCATGGACCGGATCGCCAACGGCGCCATGAAGAAACTGCAGGAAGGCGGCGGCCAGGTGGTCGAGGCAGACGCGGCCGTTCTGGGTGTGATTCGTACCTTCGCCGACAAGATGGAAGCCGACTGGGTCGAGATGGCCAACGCCAAGGGCGTCGACGGCAAGGCCGCGCTGGCCTTCTTTCGCGACCAGCTGAAGTAGCGAACGCCGCATCGCAAAGATGCCGGCACAGCCGCCGCCGGGGACAATCCCGACGGCGGCTGATCCGCTGCCTTCCATCGAGAATCGTGTGAACTCTTGACCGAAGACCCGCTCGAAATCAACGAAGACGTGCTGGCCGAGGACTATGCCGTGCCGGCGTCGAGGGCCGGCGGTTTCGCCTGGCCGATCCGCATCCTCACAGGCATCGCCGCGATCTTCATGGCGTCGATCGCCGGCGTGACTTTTGTCGACGTCACCGGGCGTTATGTGTTTACAGCACCCATACCCGGCGGCGTCGAGATCATCGAATTCCTGCTCGGGCTCCTCATCTTCTCCGCCCTGCCGCTCGTGGTCGTGAAGAACGCCCACATCTCCGTCGAATTGTTCGACGGGTTCATGAGCGAGGGCTTCAAACGTGTGCGCGAGGTCATCGTCCTCCTGGGCAATGCGGCGGTGCTGGGCTTCATCACCTCACGCATGTGGGCGACCGGGCTCGAGATGGCCGAATTCGACGAGATCTCGCTCCACCTCGAGGTGGAAACCGCACCGCTGCTGTTTACCCTCGCCGGACTCAGCGCGATGAGCGTGCTGACGCAGCTCTACATGGTCTGGATGCTTCTGACCCAACGCGATCCATCCGCCGGGGGAAATCGCTGATGGCCCTCTCGCTCTCCGGATTCGCCGTCTTGCTGGCGATCGCCTTTCTGGGATTCCCGCTCGGATTTTCGATGATCCTGGTCGGGTTTGCCGGCTTCGCCATCGTGCGCGGCACCGGCCCGGCCCTCGAGACGGTCAGCCAGCAGATTCTGGACCTCGCGCTCAACGCCAACTTCGTCACCCTGCCGCTGTTCGTGCTGATGGGCGTATTCGTGTTCCGCGCGGCCCTGGCCGAGGACATCTACGAAGCCGCCCAGTCCTGGCTCGGCAACAAGCGCGGCGGCCTGGCCATGACCACGGTCGCGGCCTGCGCCGGTTTCGCCTCGATCTCGGGTTCGTCCGTCGCGACGGCCGCGACAATGGCCAAGGTCTCGATCCCCCCGATGCGCCGCTACAATTACAACGAAGGCTTCGCGGCCGGCTCGGTCGCGGCCGGCGGGACGATGGGCATCCTGATCCCACCGTCTGCGGCGCTGATCATCTACGGCATCCTGACCGAGCAGAGCATCGGGGACCTGTTCATCGCCGGGATCATCCCGGGCCTGATCACGGTGCTGCTGTATATCTGCGTGATCTGGATCGTGGCACGGTTCTGGCCCCGGATGGCGCCCCGCGCTGAGCGGTCCAGCTGGGCGGCGCGCTGGCGCACCATGTCGAAAATCTGGGCCGTCCTGGTCCTGTTCCTGGCCATCATCGGCGGCATCTCCTTCGGTATCTTCACACCGACCGAGGGTGGCGGCATCGGCGCCATCGGCGCGTTGCTGTTTGCCATCGCGCGCCGGCGCATGAACCCGCGAATCTTCTTCTTCGCCCTGGCCGAGGCGGCCGAGACGACCGCGATGATCTTCACCATCGCCTTCGGCGCACTGATCCTGAACAACTTCGTCAATGTCGCGGGCCTGCCCAACGCGATCGTGGATTTCATCCAGACCCTCAACATCGAGCCGCTCACGGTGATCCTCGTCATTCTGCTGATCTACATCCTGCTGGGAACGATCATCGAGGGCCTGGCGATGATCTTCCTGACGGTGCCCATCTTCGTTCCGGTGGTCGATGCCATGGGCTTCGATCTGATCTGGTTCGGCATCGTCATGGTGATGGTCGTCGAGATCAGCCTGATCACCCCGCCCATCGGACTGAACGTGTTCGTGATCAAGTCGATGCTACCTGACGTGCCACTCGGCGCGATCTTCAAGGGCATCGTGCCGTTCTTCGCCGCCGACATCGTGCGGCTTCTGCTGGTCGTGTTCCTGCCGGGGCTGGCGCTCTGGCTGCCGCGGGTCCTGTCCTAACTGCTCAGCGCCTGGACAATTGCATCCGTCATCTCGGCGCTGCTGGCTGTGCCGCCAAGATCTCCGGTCCGCACATCGCCCTGCGCGAGTACCGCATAGACGGCGGCCTCCACCGCGTCGGCGCCCGCATCCTCGCCCAGATGGCGCAGCATCATCGCCGCGCTGAGGATCGTCGCACACGGATTGGCGATGCCCCGGCCCGCGATGTCAGGGGCGGTGCCATGCACCGGCTCGAAATAGGCCCAGCGGTCACCGATACACGCCGATGCCGCGAGGCCCAGACCCGCCGCGAGGCCCGCCGCGACATCAGACAGGATATCGCCGAAGGCATTGGTCGCCAGAATGACGTCGAAGTGGCCCGGTTCGCGCACCATCTCCATGGCACAGGCATCGATATTCTTGGTTTCGTATTCGATATTCGGATAGTCCCGCGCCACGTCGGCGCAGGCCTCGAGAAACAGCCCGTCCGTGAGTTTAAGCACGCCGATCTTGTGCACCGAGGTGACCCGTGTCGGCTTGTCGGTGCCGACTGCGGCGCGTACGCGCTGCCGCGCGGTCGCCTGTTCAAACGCCATGCGTGCGGTTTTGGTTGAGGCACTGCGGCTGATCACACGGACCGCACATGCCGCATCATCGCCGACCATATACTCGATCCGCGAATACAGACCCTCCGTCACCTCACGGACCACGACACAATCAATATCGGCCGCGGGAGACACGATCCCGGCAAGCGTCCGGGATGGGCGAACGCTGGCGCCTACTTCCAGTTCAATGCGCAGGTCCCCCAGCGGGTCCCCGCCGCCCGACGGGATTTCTGCGACGTCCATGGCGCCAAGGAACACCGCGTCAGCCGCCTTTGCAGCGGCCATCGAGGCCGCCGGCATCGCCTCACCACATTCGAGAAACGTGCCGTGGCCGGCCGGTTGGACATCATAGACGAACACCGGACCGCCAGCCGCCGACAGCGCATCGAGCACCCGGCGTGCGCAATCGACGACCTCGGGCCCGATTCCGTCTCCGGGCAGCACACAGATAGAGTAGCTTTCAGCCAATTCGGTTCCCCCACTTAGATTCTGTTGGTGACAGCGTGCGCACTCATTAAGCGGCGCGGATCACCCGGCCTGCGACCTTCAGGCGCTGCACCGTGTCACCGGCAAGATGGCTCCAGATGAACGCGTCCCGTGCCAGCTTGTCCGCCGCGCGTTCCATCGCGCGTCCGGCCCCGTCATGGATATCCATGTTGAGCTCGGTCACTTCCTGGACCGTGTCGGTCGCCAGGTTCATGGCGAGCCCGGCATTGTTGGAATGGGCCTTCTGATCATGTTCCCAGGCCACGCGCATGACATAAGAGCGTAGCGCCTCGGTGAGCATATTCATGCGACCGATCTTGAGCTGGACCAGCTGCTGGGCCGACAGGCGTTCACCGCGCAATTGCCGGATCTTGATCACCGTCAGGGCCTGCTCACAGGCCGCATCGCAGATTCCCAGCGCGTTGGCCGCGAGCTCGAGATCGCCAAACATATCGCCCGACTGATCGCCCTCGCCCTTGCGCAAGGCGCCGTTGGTCTCGCCGATCTGGTTGGCCACCGGCACCCGGGCGTCTTTGAAAACCATTTCGCCGTTCTGATAAAACCGCCAGCCGCTCTTGTTGTAGACCTTGCCGACGCTGAACCCCGGGGTGTCGTTGGGAATCAGCAGGACGGTCGTGCCGTCGGTAAACGGCACCGAGAAATCCGTGCGCACATACAGGAAGAACAGCTTGGCAATGTTGCCATGGGCGATGAACTGCTTCTCGCCGTTCAGCACCCAATGGTCGCCGTCCAACTCCGCGCGCAGTCGAACCCCCGCATTGGGCGCGTCGGGCGGCGGCAGGCGGTTGTCCGAGCCGCTGTTGGCCTCCGTCTGGCCAAAACCGAGAACAAATGTATCGTCGGCCAGGAACGGCTTCAGGAAGCGTTCCTTCTGGTCTTCATTGCAGACCGCCGCGATCAGGTGGCTCCACTTCCAGCATTGGCTGAAGGTCTTGGACACGGCGCTGTCGGCGCGCGCCAGTTCCGTCATCACCAGCGCCTGGGTGACATAGTCGATGCCGTGACCGCCCTGCTCCTTGGACACGACGGAGGTGCGGAAGCCGAGCTGAGAGCCCTTCTTGATGAGCTCCCAATCGATGGTGTCCGCCGGTTCGGCAATCGCGTCGCGCGCGAGCGAGACCGGCCGGATTTCCTCCTCGGCAAATTTGCGCGCCTTCATCTGCCAGGCGATCTGTTCTTCGTTCAGCGAAAAGTCCATATCCGGCGCCCCTATCGTGGCTCGTGCCCGGCCAGCGCCTCGGCGAGGCGGAGACGGGCGTCGCTGGCGCCATTCCCGGAATGACGAAACAGCCGTGTGTCGTGAATATATTTCTGCATCGGCATGTCGCGCATCACGCCCATGGCGCCAAAGCATTCCGCCGCATCCTTGGCCGCCCGGTAGAGCATATCGGCCGCTGCCACCTGGGAGATCAGCGCATGGGGAATGTCGGCCAAGCTTCCGTCGGCCCGGGCCTGCGGGTTGTCTGCGTCCCATGCGGCGCGCCAGACCGCGCCGCGCACCAGTTCCAGGCTGCCGGCAATATTCGCCAGCATATTTCCAATCGACTGATGTTCGACGATCGGTCGCCCCCCCTGGATGCGCAGCTTGGCGTAGTCGAGCGCCGCGTCGAAGGCCGCGCGGGCCACACCGAGATTGATCGCCTGCCCTTCGGGTGTCGCGGCCAGCACCGAACCCTGATCGGCCAGGGACGACACATCCCGGTTGCCGCCGGTGAGAAGGTTCGCCACCGGCACCCGGCACTCCTGCAGGGTCACATCCCCCATGGCGCCGTGATACCAGCCACCGTCGCGCGGTGTCTCCGAGACCTTCAAGCCCGGTGCGTCACGGGGAACCAGCAGCGCAATCGTGCCCGCATCTGACGCGGCGGTTACCACGAACATTTTGGCGACAGGGGCATTGGCTATGCGGGTTTTGCTGCCGGTAATCACCCATTCGTCGCCGTCTGCCACCGCCGTTGTTGTCGGCAAACTCGCTTCGCGTGGGCGGTGATAGGCCGTCCCCAGCCCGGGCTCTGCGTCAGGCTCCTGCGCCGCCATCGCCAGGTGATAAGCACTATCGTCAACAAAGGCCGGCAAATACTGCGCGCGCTGGTCCGCGCTCATCATCTGTCCGAACAGCAGACCGCCCAGCACGGCAGTTTCCGTCAGCACCGCCGTGACATCCACGTCACCCGCGGCGAGCTCTTCCGCCACCAGGCACCGGGTCAATGTATCCGCACCGGCCCCGCCATCCGATTCATCGAGCGCCAGGCAGCGCAAGCCGAGTTCGCCGGCCGCCGCGATCAGTTCGACGGGCAATGGTGGGTCGAACGGCTCCAGCCGCGCGGGCTGCACTGCGATGGGGGTGATTTCCGACGCGACAAAATCGCGAACGGTGTCACGGATCGCGAGCTGTTCCTCGCTTAACTGTAGATTGTACATGGCGGCCAGCGTGTTGTTGATCTTGTGCTTGGCGACGCAACGCCGAGATTTCGTGTCACCAATTTCTTGAACGGTAGGCCTTACGGTCCATCGTCGCAATGCCTGGAACGCTCTAAACCAGGGGTCAAACTATCTCAGGCCAAACCTTCTTTTTCGAGCAGCGCATCGGCAGTCGGCAGCTTGCCGCGGAATGCCACATAGGCGTCCTCAGGGTCCCTGGAACCGCCGGACGAATAGATATGTTCATGGAGTTTACACGCGGTCTCCGGATCGAACGGGTCGCCCGCCTCGGTGAAGGCCCCGAAAGCATCCGCGTCGAGTACCCCCGACCACATATAGGAATAGTAACCGGCGGAATATCCGTCGCCCGAGAACACATGGGAAAAATGGGGCGTCGCATGGCGCATCACGATGGAGTCCGGCATGGCGAGATCCGCCAGAATTTCGGCCTGGAATGCCATCGGATCGACATCCGCCGCCTGCTCAACATTGAGCGCGTGGAATGCCATATCGACCAGCGCCGATGACGTGAACTCCACATTGGCGAAGCCCTTGTTGAACTTTTCGGCCGCGTGCAGCTTGTCCAGCAACGCCGTCGGCATGGACTCGCCGGTCTCGTGATGCAGCGCGAAGCGCCGGAGCACATCGGACACGGTCAGCCAGTGTTCATAGAGCTGAGACGGCAGCTCGACGAAATCCCGACTCACGGACGTCCCGGAGATCGAGGGATAGGTGACATCCGACAGCATGCCGTGCAGCCCGTGGCCGAATTCATGGAACAGGGTCCGCGCCTCGTCCATGGTGATCAGGACCGGTGAGCCGGCCGCCGCCTTGGCGAAGTTCATCACATTGACGACGATGGGGATCTGCGCATCCGTCTTCGCCTCACCCGCCAGCCTGTGCTGGTCCTGAAAAGACGTCATCCAGGCGCCCGAGCGCTTGGACGGACGGGCAAAATAGTCCGCCAGAAACACCGCGACGCGCGCGCCGTCGGCGTCGAGCACCTCGAAGACCCGGACATCGGGATGATAGGCCTCGATATCGCGACACGGGCGAAAACTGATGCCGAACAATTTGTTCGCGGTGTCGAACGCCGCCTCGATCATCTTCTCAAGCTGGAGATACGGCTTGATCTCGGCCTCGTTGAGATCGAAACGCGCGGCGCGCTGTTTTTCGGAATAATGCCGCCAGTCCCAGGGCGCGACGGCATGATTATGGCCCTCACCCGCGATCAGGGCCGACAGATCCTCGGCCTCCTCGGCGGCGCGTGTGCGTGCCTTCCCCCACATGGTTTCGAGCAACTCGCGAACCGCCTCGGGCGTTTTCGCCATGGTGTTGTCGAGTTTGAAATGGGCGAAGCTCGCGTATCCCAGAAGTGCGGCCTTTTCGGCCCGCAATTTCACAATCTCGGCCACAATGGGACGGTTGTCCCGCGCACCGGGGCCCTCGCCCCGCGCGCCCCAGGCCCGGAAGGCCTGTTCGCGCAGATCGCGGCGGGTCGAAAAGGTCAGGAAGGGCTCGATGATCGATCGGGACAAGGTCACGACATGCTTGCCGGGGTGCCCGCGCTGCTCCGCCGCCGCCGCCATGCTCGAGATCAGGAAATCCGGCAGGCCGGCGAGGTCGTCGTCCGCCTCCAGCACCAGCGCATAGTCACGCTCGTCGGCAAGGACATTCTGCGAGAATGCCGTCCCGAGTGACGCGAGCCGCTCGTTGATTTCCGCAAGCCGAGACTGGTCCGTTGCGTCCAGTTTGGCGCCCGATCGCACGAATGATTTCCAGGTCAGCTCCAGCACACGAGCAGCCTCGGCATCGAGGCCGAGATTCTCCCGGTCCTGATAGAGCGCATCGATGCGGGCGAACAACGCGGCATTCATCATGACCGCCGAGTGATGACGCGACAGCTCCGGTGACAGCTCGCGTTCCAGTTCCTGCAGCGTGTCGTTGGTGTCCGCACCGGACAGGTTCCAGAAAACCGCCGACACCCGGCTGTACATTTCACCGGCAAGTTCCAGCGCCACGATGGTGTTAGCGAATGTTGGGACCCCTGGATCGTTCGCAATCGCGTCGATTTCCGCCAGATGGGCCGGCAAGGCCGCCGCGAACGCCGCCGCGAAATCATCGTCGTCGATGCGCGCGAATTCGGGGAGCCCCATCGGGCCCACCCAATGGATCAGCGCGGGGTTGATGTCGGATGCCGGGGTGGTCGTGGTTGGCATGGGTCGGTCCTTCGGAAGCAGTCGGTATCGCCTAAAGCATTCCGGTCATATGGGCATTGATCGCGGCTGCGAACACCGTGCGACCATCACTTCACCGCGACGGCGCCGTGTGAACCGTTAGCGGGAACGGGCGGAACCACCGCGCCGGGCCTCGGCAAAGTTCGCGCTGTTTGTGCCACCCCCCGGCTTGTTGATCGAACTCGTTCC
>JAQCFD010000340.1 GCA_027618305.1 Pseudomonadota bacterium | reverse complement strand
AGGCTGCGGATATTTCAGAATGACATCGTAGAGGTTTATCTGCTGGGGAATTCCCGCGGCATCAACCTCTTCCGCGCCCGCATCGTCGGCAGCAATCGCCAAAAAACCGGCCATGGCCATGCCAAGTAGGGCGACCCTGATTCGATTCAGGGATTTTCGGCGCATCAGATATTCCTCAGAACGTCTTCACATCGCCAGCGCCACCATAGGCCATCCAACCACCGTCGACAAACAGGGTCTCGCCGGTGATGTAGGACGCGAAATCCGACGCCAGGAAGGCAATCGCCTGGCCGACTTCGGCCGGTGTGCCGAGACGCCCCATGGGAGTGCGGCTGTTGATCCGGTCTGTATCCACCTTGTCGGCCTCGATCAGGCCCTGGATCATGGGCGTGGCGATATAGCCCGGGCCGACGGCGTTGATACGCACACCGTGCGGGCCCCATTCGCAGGCCAACTCCTTTGTCAGCGCGATGATCGCCGCCTTCGACGGGCCGTAGGCGGTACGCCGGGGCCAGCCGCCGGGGCCGTTGACCGAAGCGATATTGACGATGGAGCCGACGCCGTTCGGCACCATGATCCGCGCAGCCGCGCGGCAGATCTGGAACGTCCCCTTGAAATTGACGTCCATGATCCGCTGCCAGGGTTCCATGTCCCGCTCCAGCGCGTATTTCACCTCATCCACAATGCCCGCCGCGTTGACGGCGATATCGAGCCCGCCCAGGGCCTTGGCCGCAGCGGCCACGGTCGATTCCGCCTGGCCCTCGTCCGACACGTCGCAAACGAATGTCGGGCAGTCGCCGAGACCCGCGCTCACGGTCGCGAGGCCATCTTCGTTGATGTCTGTGATGGCCACATTCGCGCCGAGATCGCGCAGAATACCGGCTGTCACGGCGCCGATGCCGCTCGCACCGCCGGTCACGAGGGCTCTCTTGCCCGCGAGTGTAAATCCGTTGGTCATGATGTTAACCGCCCTCCCCAACCCCAATCATGCGTCGACTGGACCATGGGATTGGAGCATTGGCAGCGGGGCGCGGCAAGGCCGGAAGCCGGTTTAGCGGTGCAAAAGCCGATTTCGGCTGAATTGGGTGGCGCTAGCCGAACTGGATGTCGTCGGACCAGACCCGCTCCAAGCCACGCAGCAGCGACCAGGCGGAGTCCACATTTTCGTCCTCGGCATTGAGTGCGGCGGCGTGACGCGTTTCCATCTCGACCAGAGACGCACACAAGGTCTTGCCCTTCTCGGTGGCGCGGATCCGAACCGACCGGCGATCGCGTTCCGATCGCTCCTGATCGAGGTATCCCGTCTCGACCAGATGGCGGACGTTGTAGGTCACGTTGGAGCCGATGTAGTAGCCGCGATCCACCAACTCGCGGATCGAGACTTCCGAGGCCTGCACGTTCATCAGCAACAGCGCCTGCACGGCGTTGATGTCGTCGATGCGAAGCTGGCTCAACTCATAGCGAATGACATCCAGATAACGACGGTGCAACCGCTCGATCAAGCGGGTGATGTCGCCATAGGAGGCCGCGGTGTTATTTCCAGATGCGTCAGGCATACCCGTATCTTGCGCGAGAGCTTCTTAACGACAGGTGAACAATAGATTGGACGCGAGATAATCCTCGATCACACCCGCAAAATTAATTTTTCTCACTCCGCCGCCATGGCCAGAATGGCCGTGGTCCGGGGGCGATAGATCGACTGATAGTAGAGCCTCTGCGCCGGAATCATCAGCGGCAGCAGGAACGGCTCATAGTCGAAATAGACTTCCGTCACGACCAGCCCCTCCCCCTCATCCACATTGAAATTCAGCGGCAGGACCGCCGGTTCGCCGGGCAGTCCCACGAGACTGGGGGCCGTGACATGGCCCGTGCCGATCTGCTGCCACAGCACCTCGGGGCCGGTGTCCTCTCCCGTAACCGACGTGACGATGATGTTGCCGCCCCCGAACAGGTCGAAGGGCCGCCCAAGCTGGTCGGCGGCGGCGAAATAATCGTCGAAATCCGCCTCGTCCAGCGCTTCGGCACGGGCCACGAAATCTCCCACGAAACTAGTCACCCGCTCCATCTTCTGGTTGACCAGCGCGAAACGGGCGAACTCGACCCCGCCCATCAGCAATCCGATCAGAACAGGCATGGCAAAGGCGAATTCAAGCATCACGCCGCCGCGACGATCTCCTGACAGTGACCGGCAAGCTGCCTTTATGTGGCTGTTGCGCGGGAACGCCGCGTTACTGGATAATTCCATCGCCATCCTCCAGGTCATAGGGCTCGTTGCGTACGGCGATGCTGGCGACAAGCTGGATCACGTTGTCGTCGCCGCCAATCAGGTGATTGAGAAATCCCGTCAGCGACGGCGCGTCATAGGTCACTCGGTAAAGCACCACCTCACCCGACTGGCCGGCGCTGGCCAGACCCTGATCCGGGTCCCACTGGCTGTTTCCGTTGATGTCGGTGTAGGTCTCGCCAACGTCGTACACGCCGTTGAAGGGCGGGCCGTCGACAAAGGGTTCCGGCGCCCCGATGACATCGAAACTGCCATATGTCAGCACATCGATCTGCGCGTCATCGGTGTTGACGAGGCCGATGGTCCGGTCAGCGATAATGTCCTGAATGATACTCAACCGCTCCGCCTCATCCTGGCCGGTGACG
>JAQCFD010000039.1 GCA_027618305.1 Pseudomonadota bacterium | reverse complement strand
TTCACGCTGTCCGCGCGGGTCGTTAATTCGTTGACGTTCTCCCATGCTTTCAGCCAGCGCTCAAGTCCGGCCCCGCGCACGTCCGATGTGGCATCGGTGCGAATCCGGCGCAACATCCACCAGTTGAGGATCTCGATGAACGTGCGGTACCCCGCCTCGCCCGCCGCACCGGCAAACTTGTCCGACGTGATGTGAAGCTGTTCGGTGTCGATTTTCGGCAAGTTCTCGACCAGTTGGGACAGGTCGCGGTAGAGCTCAAGCCCGCCCGCCCGTGCGAGATCAATCGCCTTGCCGGGCGAGCCGCCCGAAATGTCGGAAATGATCTGCGTTTCATCGGGAGTGAGTTCTATTCCGGCGCGCGCCATGATTTCGGCGACCTGTCGGCTCTCCAGCGGATGCAGGGGCAGCGCCCGGCAGCGCGAACGAATCGTCGGCAACAGACGCGACGGCGCATGGGCCACCAGCAGGATCAGCGCGCGTGGCGGCGGTTCTTCCAGGACCTTGAGCAGCGCGTTTTGCGCGTTGAGGTTCATGTCGTCGGCCGCGTCGACGATCAGGCAGCGCCATTCGCTCATCGCGGCCGTGTGGTGCAGGAACGTCGCAGAATCCCGGATGTCCTCGACCGAGATCTCGGTGCGGAAGCGGTAGGGCGAGCGTTTGGTCATGCTGCGGCGAATCAGGAGGCAATCGGGATGGGTGCCGACAATGATTTTGCGCACGTCGGGATGTGCCGGGTCTGTTTCGATGTCGCTGCCGGAAAGGGCCGCATCCGGCGCGGCCAGCATCAGCCTCGCGAACCGCCAGGCAAACGTGGCCTTGCCGATGCCAGCCGGCCCGGTTATCAGCCAGGCATGGGCCATGCGACCGGTACTTCGTGCCTGGATGATGGTTTGCCGCGCGCCGTCGTGGCCGATCAGCGCGCTGGTCTCCTGCCGCGGGCGCTCGATACGTTCGATCAGTTCGTCGCTCATGCGGAATCTGCCGGCGAGTCGAGTTCGAACTTGTCGGTGACGATGTGCCAGACGGTCTGTGTGATCGCCTCCGGTGTGAAATCGGCGTCAATCACCCGGACCCGTTCCGGCGCGCCCGCCGCGATGTCGAGGAAGCCGGCCCGCAACCGTTCATGAAATGACTTGTCCATTCGCTCGAAGCGATCTTCCCCGCTGCGCGTGCTCGTGTTGCGCGAAACCGCACGTCCGACCCCAACTTCAACAGGGATATCGAGGATCAGCGTCAGATCGGGATCTGAATCACCGACCACCTCGGCATGGAGCGTGCGGATGAAGTCCTTTGAGATGCCGTGCCCATAGCCCTGATAGGCCATCGTGGAATCGGCAAACCGATCGCAGAGCACCCAGGCACCCTGATTGAGGGCCGGAAGAATGGTCTGCTTGAGATGCTCGCGTCGGGCGGCATACAGCAGCAGCACTTCGCTGATCGGGTCCCACTTGTCCGTGGCACCGGATACGAGCAGCGAGCGGATGGAATCCGCGCCGGGCGCACCGCCGGGCTCACGTGTCGTGATGGTCATGATCCCGCGCGCGTTCAAACGTTCGGCCAGGCGGGTAATCTGGGTCGTCTTTCCGGCCCCTTCACCACCTTCGAATGTAATGAATTTGCCGCGCGGCGGGTTCGCATTCATATCAGCAGATGTCACACGCGCGGTTGGTGGCGTCAACCGCCCGATGATGAACCGAAGATAATGTAATTGATGGCACTCGTGATGCGGCCAAAAAAGGCGAGCTGGCCCACGTCACTGGCGGTTTTCAGCGGACGGATGATCGGCTCCATATCCGGTGCCGTGACCTCGATCCGTGCGACTTCAACACCGCGGCTGACCGGTGCGGGTATCGGGCTGTTGTACAAGATTTTGACGCGCATGCCCCGGCGCGAGGATTTGGGGATGGTTACGGCCAGGTTGTCCTCGATCACGAGTGGCACGGATCCGGCATCTCCGAGCCATACCTTGGCCTCTTCAACAATCTCCCCGGCCTTGAACAGGTGGTAATTGTCGAAGACTTGGAATCCCCAGTTGAGCAGCCGTTCGGACTCGGAGCTGCGGGACCGCACGCTATCCAGACCGTTGATCACCATGACAAGGCGACGCTCGTCGCGTATGGCGGATGCCGTCAGACCGAAGCCGGAGGCCTCGGTGTGGCCAGTTTTGAGGCCATCGGCACCAACCGCCTTGTACAGCAGCGGGTTGCGGTTCCCCTGGGTGATCGGCTTGCCGTCGAGGCTTTTGCCATAGGTGAATTCGCGTTCCGAATACAGGCTGTAGAATTCCGGATACTCGCGGATCAGATACAGGGCCAGCGTGGCAAGGTCGCGCGCCGTGGTGACGTGGTCGGGATCCGGCCAGCCCGTGGCGTTGCGGAACCGGGTGTTCTTCAGGCCGATCTCGAGCGCCCGTTCGGTCATCCGTTCGGAGAACGCCTCCTCGGTACCCGAGATTCCTTCGGCAATCACGATGGACGCATCGTTGCCGGACTGCACGATCACGCCGCGCAGCAGATCCTCGATCTTGATCTCCTCCTTCAAGCCCACGAACATTTTCGAACCGCCCATGCGCCAGGCCTTCTCCGAGACCCGGAATGTGCTGTCGAGCTGCAGGCGCCCCGCCCGCAGTTCGTCGAACGCGAGAAGCGCCGTCATGATTTTGCTCATCGACGCCGGGAACATCGGGGTTTCGGAGTCTTTTTCGTAGAGTACGGCGCCGGTGTCGAAATCGACCAGGATCGCCTGACGGGCCGTGGTCTGAAAGGTCGGCGGTGCGGCCTGGGCCGGGTTGACGACGACCAATGCTGTCAGGGCCAGGAGGGTGTAACGAATGCGGCGCGCGATACGGGGCATGGCGGAAAATTCGCGTGTGCGGGTGGAACGTACGGCGCAACTATACGGGTGAATGCGACGGAATAATGTCACGCGGTCACTCAACAATCAGCCGGGCCTCGGGCACGCCGGAATTCATCACCTGAGAAAGGGTTGCATCGGCGACGTCGACGGTACCGAGAGGGCCTATCCGGACCCGGTAAATTTCTGTCCCGGACACCGCGAACCGGCTGATCTGGGTGGGCCCCATGTCGTAGACCCTGTCGCGCATGCGCAGCGCATTCTCCAGCCGCGAAAACGCGCCGGCCTGCACGTAGATGCCCGTGGGCGACACTGGCAGGATTTCGACCTCGTCCGGCAGGATCGGCGCGCGTGTCGATTGCGCGGGAACGGATTCCAGAGGCGTGGTCTGCACAGGTGTTTGGGTGGCGGTGGGAGCCCGCGCCGGTGCCGTGCCGGCGCCGCTGGACGGCAATGGTTTCGAGACCACCGCCTCGCGTGGTGATGCCGCGACCTGCAGCTGTTGATCGCCGCCGTTGATCGCCGCGACTTTCAACTGGCGGCTTTCCGCCTCGAGGATATCGACCTGGACCTTTGCGGTCCCGTTACGCTCGAAACCCAGAAGCTGTGCACTTCGCCGCGACACGTCGATGATCCGGCCATGTGCAAACGGGCCGCGGTCGTTGATGCGCAGCACGATCGAGCGACCGTTTTCGAGATTTGTCACCCGAACTGCGCTGGGCAGCGGCAAGGTCCGATGGGCGGCGGTCAGATCGTTCTGGTTGTAGATTTCTCCATTCGCGGTGTATTTGCCGTGGAAATTCGGCCCGTACCAGGAGGCGATGCCAGTCTCGGAGTATTCGTAATCCTCCGACGGGTAATACCATGCGCCCTTGATCTGATAAGGCGAGCCGACCTTGTAATCGCCGAGTTTCGCGCCGGGGTCGCCCGGACCGTTGACCTGTTTTGCAGTGTGGATGAGGAATTCGGTCTCCGCGCATGCGGCGAGCCCGAAGCAACACATGGCTGCCAGAACGAGCGGTCGAACTCGACGGCCCAAGCCGGGTATTCCGCTGAATTTAGAGCCGATTTCATTCATCCCCTGTTTCTACCCTAGCGACCCGCGATTCGGTCCGACAGTTGGCCGACCGCCATGGCAAAATAGTGGGACCGGTTCCAGCGCAGGATCGCGCGGTAATTGTCATAAATGATGAAGGCCTGGCCGCCCTCTCCGCCCGGGCGCAGGATCGAGGCGGGAATGTCACGCGCCGGCAGATCGCTGCCGTCCGCACGCCGCACACCCAGGGCCTGCCAGGCACCTATCGGTTTGACGACATCCAGTGAGATGAGCGCTGCGTCGAAGTCGGCCGGCAGGCTTATCTTCCGGCCCCAGGTGATGTCATCATTCCAGCCGACACCCTTCAGATAGTTTGCCGCGGATGCGAAGACATCCGCCTGGGTGTTCCAGATGTCCTTGGCGCCATCCCCGTTATAGTCATGGGCGAAGTTGAGGAAACTCGACGGCATGAACTGGGACTGGCCCATGGCGCCGGCCCAGCTGCCCTTCATTTCCGCGGGGTCGATATGCCCCTCCTCGACGATCTGCAGCGCCTTCAGCAATTCACCGCGGAAGTATTTGCTGCGCCGCCCGTCATAGGCGAGTGTCGCCAGAGCGTTGATGACGGAGAAACCACCGGTGAATTGTCCGAAGTTCGTCTCGATTCCCCACAACGCGACGATGAAACGCGGCTGCACACCGAATTTCGCGCTGATCTCGTCCAACAAAGCGCGATGTTGCGCGAGGCGCGCGCGCCCGATCTTGATGCGCGTGGGATTGACGATCCGGGCCTGGTAGTCCTCGAAGGTGACGGTGGATTCCGGTTGGCGCCGATCAAGCTCGATGACACGCGGAATCAGGGCCACATCAGCGAGACTGCGGTCGAGCGTTTGTTGGCTGATGCCGCTGGCCAGGGCTTCCGTGCGTAAGTCTGCGATCCAGGTCTGGAAGCGCGCATCGTCGCTTTGCGCGGTCGCCGCACCCGCCGCGAGCCAGAGCGGGAGGGCGAGCAACCCTCCCATGAGAAATCGGTTCAGTCGCATGACGCCTCTATGTGATACCGCAATGAGAGGTGCCACAGCGTCTTCGCGTCGGGCAATCACGTTTGTGCGACAGAATCGCTGCACGGCGGGCTCGCAGTCCATTTTGTGGGTTGTTTGGCGTGACCGACGCTTTGCACCCCGCTATGAATGCTACTCGATTTGGAGGGGCCATGAAGCTCGGATTTTTTACCCAGCCCGTACACCCGATTACCCGGGATTACCGCGAAGTTCTCCGCGAGGATCAGGCGGCGATCATTCTGGCCGATGAACTCGGCTACACCGAGGCGTTCGTCGGCGAGCATATGACCGATCTGGCCGAGCCGATCACCAGTTGCCTGGTCTTTCTGGCGACGCTGATCGACCGCACCAAACAGATCAAGCTCGGCACCGGCGTGATCAATATGCCGAGCTATCACCCCGTCCATGTCGCCGCGCAGGTCGCGATGATGGACCATCTGCTCGACGGCCGGTTCGTCTTGGGTATCGGGCCGGGCGGCCTGCCGTCGGACATCGAGGTGTTCGGCAATCTCGACCTCGACAAGAATGAAAAGATGGTCGAGGCCATCAACCAGGTGCTGGATATCTGGGCCGGCGAAGCGCCGTACAATCTAGGGGGCAAGTTCTTCAAGACCTCGACCGAACGCACCCTGTATCCGGAAATCGGCCAGGGGATCGTGCCCAAGCCGCTCCAGAAGCCCCACCCACCCATCGTGTTCACGGCGCTGGCACCCTACTCCAAGGGAATTACACTTGCCGCCGAGCGCGGTTGGCGCGGCATCTCGTCGAACTATGTGCAGGCCCATTGGGTGGCGACCCATCTGCCGAAATTCGTCGAAGGCCAGAAGAACGCCGGCATGGCCGAGGACCCGTCCCAGTGGTCCGTCGCCAAAAGCATCTTCGTAGCCGACGACGCCGACACCGCGATCAAATATGCGCGCAGCGAAGACGGTCCCTATGGCTTCTACTTCTCGAACATCCAGAAGAAGCTGCTGCGGGGTCGCGGTGCCACGGGTATGGGCTTGTTCAAGTCACATCCCGATCAGCCCGACGAGGAGGTCTCGGTGCGCCATTCCCTCGACACCCAGGTGATCGCCGGATCGGTTGAAGATGTGGTCGAGCAGTTACTGGAGCTGCGCGAGATTATCGGTCCGTTCGGCCAGCTGATGTACACCGGGCACGACTGGGCCGATATACCCCTGTCGCGCCGATCCATGGAACTCATGGCCCAGGAGGTCATGCCCCGCGTCAACAAGGCGCTGGGCGAATAGACGTTATCTCGGAAGGATTATCTCGATGCCGCGTTATGACGGTCCCATCATTGATTCCCATCATCATATTTTCTGGGATCTCGAAGCCAACTATCCCTGGATGAGCAAGCCCATGCGGCCGATGATTTTCGGCGACGACTGGTCGGCCCTGAAGCAGGAATACTCTGTTGGCGACCTGATGGCGGATTTCGAGCCCCATAACGTGGTCAAGTCGGTCCATGTGCAGGCGAACTTCGATATCTCCCGGCCGGAAGACGAGACCGCCGGCTTGCAGACCATGGCGGACGAGACCGGCTTTCCCACCGGCATCGTCGCCTATGCGGACCTGACGGATCCGAACCTGGAAGCTGTCCTCGACAAGCACCTGTCCCACGCCAACACGCGCGGTATCCGCCAGCAGGTCTACTGGCATCCCGACAATCAGTACTGGCGTTACGTCGACCGCCCCGACTTCTGCCTGTCGACGAGCTTCCGGCGCGGCCTGTCCATCTTGTCGGACAAGGAACTGACGTTCGACTTTCAGGGGTTCGCGTCCCAGTTTGCCGATCTGGCGATGCTCGCGCGCGAATGCTCGAACCTGAAGATATGCCTGGTGCATGCGGGGATGCTGACCTCCACGGACAAGTCGACAGTTGCGGGATGGCGCGAGGCGCTCGCCGTACTGAAGCCATGCGAGAATGTCTTCATCAAGGTGTCCGGGCTTAATACCTTCACCCGCACGGTAGACGCGAACCTGATAAGCATTGCGGCCAACACCGCGCTGGACATGTTCGGGGCCGACCGCTGCTTCTTCGGGAGCAACTATCCGGTCGAGCGCATGTGGACGTCGTTCGGCGATTACATGTCGACCCAGAAGGACGTGCTGGCCGAGCGCTCCGCCGCGGAGCAGGAGAAATTCTTCCACGACACCGCGCGCGGATTCTACAGCCTTTGAGCGCGTGAGATAGTTTCCACCACAGCGGTCATTTCACGTATTCTCTGTGTGATTTCCTGTATGGAGACACGCGATAATGATCTTCCGGCAACTATTCGACAGCGAATCGAGCACCTATACCTATCTGATGGCCAGCCGCCGCGGCGGCGAGGCCGTGATCATCGATCCGGTGCTCGACAAGGTGGATCGCTACCTGCAACTGCTCGAAGAGCTCGACCTGCGCCTGATCAAGGCGGTCGACACCCATGTCCATGCCGACCACATCACCGGCCTCGGCGCGTTGCGCGACCGCACGCGCTGCATCACCGTGATGGGCGAGCAGAGCGGCGTGGATGTCGTGTCCATGAGGGTGGCCGAAGGCGACATGATCGATATCGAGGGGTTGAGCCTCGATGTCGTCTACACCCCCGGCCACACAGATGATTCATACAGTTTCCTGATGGACGACCGGGTCTTTACCGGCGACACTCTGCTGATCCGCGGGACGGGCCGGACCGACTTCCAGCATGGCGATTCCCGTGCCCAGTATGATTCGATCTTCAACAAGCTGCTGAAGCTGCCCGACGACACGCTGGTCTATCCCGCCCATGACTATAAGGGCGACACGGTCAGCACGATCGGTGAAGAAAGGGCCTACAATCCGCGCCTGCAGGTCGCATCCGAAGCCGAATATGTCGAGATCATGGACAATCTCAATCTCGCCAATCCGAAGATGATGGATGTGGCCGTGCCGGCCAACCTCAAGATCGGGCTGCGGCAGGACGACCTCGAACGCATGGGGCTGTCTCTGAAATGCGGCGAGGGCATCGCCCGGGTCGGGGACCCGAGCATTATCCTGGTGGATCTGCGTGACGACACCGAGCGCGAGAAGAACGGGGTCATCCCGGGCTCGGTTCATGCGCCCTACCCCGATCTCGACGAGAATGTGAATCCGGGCGGCCTGCTGTTCGAGCTCGCGCAATCTTCAGGCAAGCGGATCGTCTTCTACTGTGCCTATGGCGAACGTTCGGCGATGGCGGTGGAGGCTGCGTTGGGTGCCGGGATCGAGAACCCGTGCCATCTGGCGGGCGGGATCGATGCCTGGAAGGCCGCCGGCGGGCCGCTGGCCTGACGCGTTATCGGCCCTCTTGCTTCGACAGGCTCAGCATGAGGGCCTCACCTCACCCAGAGCTTCATGAGGACCTCACTCTGGCCTCAAGAAGGCCTCACCCTGTGCTTGTCGAACGGTGCGGCCCTGTCGAAGAAAGCGTTTCGTAGACGAGCGCGTCCCTGCCCGCGATTGTCCGTTCCTCGACGAAGCCAAACCCGCACTTCTCCAGCACATGGATGGACGGCGTGTTTTCGCGTTCGACGGCAGCGATCAGGCGGTCCAGCCCGCGGGGGCCGAACGCATGCGCGACGGCCGCCTGTCCGGCCTCTGTCCCGTAACCCCGGCCCCAGCGGTCGCGGCGCAAGCGGTAGGCGAGTTCGATCCCCGGCACGCCATGACCGAATTCGGCCAGGCCACACATGCCGATGATGTCTCCAGTGGCCGCCTCGATGACTGCCCAGATGGAGAACCCCAGCCGCGCCTGCCGGTTGATGTTTGCCGTGATGAAATCTTCGGTGGTTTTGCGCGAGGCATGGGGGCCGTTGAGACTGAAGCGCATCACCTCGCGGTCGCCGAAGAAACCAAAGGCCGCCGTGACGTCGTCCAATGTGAACGGACGCAGTGTGAGACGATCGGTTTTCAGCGGTTGCATTGGTCAGTTCCTTGCGCCTTCATGCGGTGAATTTAGCGGAGGGTTTTCGATTTGGAACGGGTCAGCGGAAAAATTGCGCTGGTGACCGGCGGCGCATCCGGGATCGGCCGTGCGTCGGCGCTCATGCTGGCGCAGGAAGGCGCGCGGGTCGCCGTCTCGGACATCAATCTTGAAGGTGCACGCGCGGTCGCGGACGAGATCGGCGAGAGCGCCGTCGCGATCGCCCATGACGTCACCCAGGAAGATGCTTGGACAATGTCTCTCAATACCGTCGTGGCGGCATATGGCGGGCTGAACGTATTGGTCAATTGCGCCGGGACGGCGATAAGCGGCAATGTCGAGGAGACCACGCTGGCGGATTGGCGCGCGTTGCATGCACTCGATCTGGACAGCGTGTTCCTGGGCTGTAAATACGCGATCCGGCATATCGCCGCGTCGGGCGGCGGCTCTATCGTCAACATCTCGTCGATCTCCGGGATTATCGCCGGGCATAATCTGGCGGCCTATAACTCGGCGAAGGCGGGTGTGCGCCATCTGACCAAGTCGGTCGCCCTGCACTGTGCGAAACAGGCCAACAAGGTGCGCTGTAATTCGGTGCATCCGGCCTTCGTGGACACACCGATCCTCGACAATATCCTCAAACGCGGGACCCGCGAGGAAGGCCTTGAGCGGCTGGCCCGGCAGATCCCCCTTGGGATTGTCGCGGAGCCCGATGACGTGGCCTACGCGGTCGTCTACCTGGCGTCGGACGAGAGCCGTTTCATGACCGGCTCGGAACTCGTGCTCGACGGCGGTATTTCGGCGATGTAGCCGTGCTTGCCCCCGCCCGCGCCGACCGACACAATGCGGTCTTCATTCAGCTCTGCGCATGGGGAAGTATCATGGCCACGGAACATCGTTTGACATCGGAGCCGGAGAATCTCCGGTGGGGCGCGTTCTCAGCTGACTTCAAGCCGGTCCTTGAGGTCGAGTCCGGCGACCGGGTGATCATCGAGACGATTTCCGGCGGGCCGGAGCAGATTCCGCCCGAGGTCCGCGACAGCCTGCTGCCGGACCATGCCGCCTTCATCGCCGACAACAAGCCGATCCTGCCCGGCCACATCATGACCGGCCCGGTCGCGGTACGCGGCGCCGAGCCCGGCGATGTGCTGGAGGTGCGGATCATCGATGTGGAACTGCGCCAGGACTGGGCGTGGAACATGATCATGCCGCTGAAGGGCTCCCTGCCCGAGGACTTCCACAAGAAACGCGTGCTCAACATTCCGCTCGACCGCAAGGCCCATGTCGCGAAACTGCCCTGGGGTGTGGACCTGCCGTGCAACGCCTTCTTCGGCGTGATGGGCGTCTCCCCGCCGCCTGAATGGGGCACCATTACGTCGATCGTGCCCCAGCCCCATGGCGGCAATCTGGACATCAAGGAACTCGGTGCCGGCTCGACCCTGTATCTGCCGGTGCATGTGCCCGGCGCGAATTTCCAGACCGGCGACGGCCACGCGCTGCAAGGCGATGGCGAGAGCTGTCTGTCGGCGGCCGAGACCGCGCTCATCGGCACCTTCGAGTTCCATGTCCGCAAGGACATCTCCTACAAGATGCCGCGCGCCGAGACCGATACCCATTACATCACCATCGGCATCGACCAGGATCTCGACGATGCGGCCAAACAGGGCCTGCGCGACATGATCGTGCTGATCCAGGAGCGGACCAATCTGTCGGCCGAGGACGCCTACTCGCTGTGTAGTCTCGCGGCCGATGTGCGCGTCTCCCAGCTGGTCAACGTCAACAAGGGCTGCCATGTGATGCTGCCCAAGGCGGCGCTGCACGGCGCGGCGGACGCGGCCGGCAAGCGGCTTTAGCCCGCGAGGCGGACATGAAATATGTCGAACGGTTAGGCACCACGGCGCCGGCGCTCGGTTTCGGCACCTTCCCGATGATGGGCGACGATTGTTACAGTGCGGTGCTGTGGGCGCTGGAGGTCGGGTATCGCCACATCGACACCGCACAGCTTTACGGTAACGAGGCCGATGTCGGCCGGGCGCTCGCGGATTCAAGCGTGCCACGCGGCGAAATTTTCCTGACGACAAAATGCGGCGTGTATGACGCCTCGCCCGTGGCCGTGGCGGCCGAACTGACCGACAGCCTGGTCAAGCTTCAGACAGACTATGTCGATCTGTGGATGTATCACTGGCACAACCGCGACACGCCCCTGGGCGAAACCCTCGCGGCCCTGGCCGAGGCGAAAGCCGCCGGCCTGGCCCGGCAGATCGGGGTGGGCAACTTCACCATTCCCCTGATCCGCGAGGCGGTGGATGTGCACGGTGCTGTGTTGTTCACCAATCAGTTCGAAAACCACCCCCTCCTCCGCCAACCCCACGTCGAACGCGCGACATGGGCCCATGGCATGGCGGTGACGGCCCACTCACCGCTCGGCCGCGGCAAGGTGCCGGGGAACGGGGTGCTTGAAGGCATCGGTGCGAAGTACGGCAAATCCGCGGTCCAGGTCGCGATCCGCTGGCAGCTCGACAAGCCGAACACTCTGCTGGTGCCGAAGTCGACCCGCCGGGCGGGAATTGTCGAGAATTTCGATGTCTTCGACTTCACCCTCGACGATGATGACCGGGCGGCGATCGACGGCCTGCCCAATGGCCAGCGCGGTTCCGACCCGCCGTTCGCGCCAGACTGGGACCCGATCTGAGGAGGAACGACCGATGGTGGATCGCCTGAAAGACAAGGTGGCGCTGGTTACCGGCGCGGGCTCGATCGGGCCCGGCTGGGGCAACGGCAAGGCGACGGCGGTTGCCTTGGCGCGCGAGGGGGCGAAGGTCTTCTGCGCCGACATCAACCCGGACGCGGCGCGGGAGACCGCAGAACTCATCCGCGGCGAAGGCGGCACGGCGAAGGTGTTCGCGGCCGATGTCAGCCAGGCCGATCAGGTCGAGGCGATGGTCGCGTCTTGCACCGACGCCTTCGGACGGATCGACGTTCTGCACAACAATGTGGGAATCGTCGCGCCCGGCGGCGCGGTCGAGCAAACCGAAGAGGATTGGAATCGGGTGGTCGCCGTCAACCTCACGTCGATGTTCCTGACCTGCAAGAATGTGATCCCGATCATGCAGGCGCAGAACGGCGGCTCGATCATCAACCTCTCCTCGATCTCGGGCCTGCGCTACATGGGGATCAACTACGTCTCCTATCGCTACCTTGTAAGGCAAAAAATCTCCTATCCGACCACCAAGGCGGCGATCAATCAGTTCACCAAGGTCACAGCCGGCCAATACGGGCGATGGAACATCCGGGTGAACGCCATCCTGCCGGGGTTCAACCGGACCCCGATGGTTGACAACGCCGTCGTCGAGATGGTCCGGCAAGGCACCGATCCGGACATGACGCTGGAGAAATACTATGCCTGGCGCGAAGAGAAAATCCCGCTGCGGCGCTGGGGAGACGCCTGGGACATCGCAAACGCTGCCGTGTTCCTCGCCTCGGACGAGTCTTCATATGTTACCGGGCTGGAACTGGTGGTCGACGGCGGGGCGACCCTGATGCTGGGTTGACGGGTTCGCCTCAGTCGTTCTCGTAGGACGTTAGCTCGTCCAGTGCAGGCTTCACCTCGTCCATGAACAGCTTGAGGTTCTCGATCACGCTGCCCTTGGGCTGCTGGGCATAGTGATAGATCAGGATCACATATTCCGCCGGCAGGTGTTTCCACTGGGCGACGAAATGGTCGCGCACCTGGCTGGCGGTGCCGGGCACGAACAGTCCGGTGTCGATCATCGGGTCGACGAGATCTTCCAGCGGGGTGTCCGGCTGGACGTTCGCCTTGGCGCGCAGGCCGCCGGGCAGGAAGTTTTCGTAGAAATGCTTGTAGATCATGCCGTCATAGTCGGCGACGGCCTGGCGGGCGTCGGCCATGCTGTCGGCGATCCGCGGCATGCGCACGATGGCCTGGTTCTGGCCCAGCGCGAAGTCATGTCCGGCCTGGCGTGCCGTCTCTACATAGGCTGGGCCAAAATCGGCGACCTTGTCCATATGCGAGAAATAGGCCGGGATGAAGCCGTGACGCCCGGCATATTCGACGGTCTCCCGGCTCGCGTTCGAGGCAATTAAGACCGGCGGGTGGGGCTTTGTATAGGGTGCGGGAACGACACTGATGCGCCGTACCTCCCCCTCCGGACCGATCTCGCCCTCCGCACCGAGTTTCTCGGTCCACGACGCCATCGGCCAGTTTTCCACGCCCGTGTCATGGGGGAACGGGATCTGCCAGCGGTCCGAATTATGCTCGATGCTCTCCTCGGTCCACGCCTTGAGGACGATGTCGACGGCATCTTCGAAGATTTCCCGGTTGAGCTGATCATCCGCGCCGCCGTCGGAAAGCGTCGCACGGGTGCCCAGATGCTGACCCAGGACATCGGTCCAGCGGGACTGAAAGCCGCGCGAGAAACCCACGAAACAACGACCCTCGGTGAGGTGATCGAGCATCGCCGTCTCTTCGGCGACCCGGATCGGATTCTGGGCGCTCATCACATAGCCGAGCTGGCCCACGCGGATATTCTCGGTCCGCGCACCCCAGAATGCGTTCATCACGCCCGGGTTCGGACTGACCTCGTAACCTTCGGAGTGGAAGTGATGTTCGATGGCGGTAACGCCCCACAGGCCCAGCCTGTCGGCTTCTTCCACGATGTCACACCAGCCGCGCAGGGTTTTCTGAAACAGCTCGGCGTTACGTCCGATGGGCCGCATGGCCATCCGTTCGGTCTCGGATGCGGTCGGCATGACCGGATACATCTGGACGATGACTTTAACCAATGTGATTGCCTCGAACGTCTGTGGAGATATTTCCTGTTTATGGCGGAGGCCCCTGGTGATGTCACGCCGCCTTTGCCCTGGCGGCGTGTCGTTCACCCTTGGTTAAGGTCTGTCGGCGACATTGGCCTATTGCGCCAAAAAAAGCAGGCAGAACATGGCCACACGAATTGTCGGATCCACAAATGAACGCCGCCGGGATCGCCGGCGCGACATTGTCATGGAAAGCACCCTCGACGGGCAGCCGATCTATATTGTCGACATAGGTCTGTCGGGATTCGGCGCCGAAGGCGCGCGGATGGAGACGAAGGACCTGAGCTGGCCCATGGAAGGGCAGCGGTCAGAACTTCGCTTCACCGACTACAAGGGCCGCGAGACCCTGATCCTGGTGCAGATCACCAACGTGTTCGTCGCCGAGGAGCGGTTTGGCGGCAAGTTCTACGAACTGCCGGGTGACGCCTTTGACGTCATCCAGGATCTGGTGATGCTGCGCGATTTGCGTCGCGCGGCTGCCGAGTAGCTCAGCTTTCTGCTCGGCGTTTGTTCTCGGCCTGCATCGCGGCGCGCTCGCGCCATGCCAGCCACATTGAAGAGCCGAATATCACGACACCGCCCACCCAGGTGAAGATGTCGGGAATCTCGCTGAAGATCGCAAAACCGATCAGCGCCCCCCAAACCAGTCGCAGGAAATCGATCGGCATGATGGCATTCGTCGACCCGGTCTTGAGCGCTTGAGTGAGCGCCCATTGGGCGAAGGCCCCCAGCAAACCTGCGGCGGCGAGCCAACCAATGTCCGTGAGGCTGGGCGTTGTCCAATAGGGAATCGCGGGCAGCAGCGCCATCGGCGTCATCATGATGGTCATCCAGGCCGTAATGGTGGCGCTCGATTCCGTCCGGCTCATGATCTTGATGATCAGCAACACCGCCCCCCATAGGGACGCCGCACCCACGAAGTAGAGCGCACCGGTGTCGAGGGCGGACGGGCCCGGCTGCACAATGATCAGCATGCCGCTGAAACCGATGACCAGCGCGATGATCCGACGCAACGGGAAGCCCTCGCGCAGGAAGATCGCGGCGAGCAGAACGGCGAACAGGGGTGCCAGAAATGTGAGCGCGCTGGCGGCGGCCAGGGGGGCCAGGGTCAGTCCGACATAGAACAGAAGCATGGAGGTCAGATGCAGGACGGCGCGTACGAACATCAGGCCGTGACGCCGGGTGCGCAGGAAGCCGGTACCGTTGCGCGCGACCATCGGGATGATGATCAGCATCGTGAACAGGTTGTAGAAGAAGCCGATCTCGAACGGGTGCATGCCGGTTTCGGCGACATGCCGGATCATCGCGTGGGTCGTGACCGCAATGAACGTCGCGGCAACCATCCACAGGATGCCGGTAACATTGTCGGGCCGGCGGCTTGCGGGTGGACTGGATAAGGATGTTGTCACGCGCACTCCGCAGGCCGGATTTCGCGGAGCTTACAAGGTTCGGTGGCGGTAAGCGACGGCGACGATGCGTCGTGACCGGCGCCTAGAAAAACAGGAAGGCGCGGGTCTCGATACTTTCGCGCGGCGCGGCGCCGGGCGGCGTTGTCGGGTCTTCGAAGGCCGTGTGGACCGCGAAGCGTGCGCGCCCGTCGGTCGCGGAATCATAGGTCTTGAGCAGCAGCACCTCGTCGGGCTGCATCTGCGGGAAATAGAACCAGCGGTGGCGCGGGTTCTCGATGACCTGCAGCACCTCGCCGATCCTGTCCTTCGAATGGCGCTCTACGGTGATCAGGTCTTTGTCGTCGAGGCTTGTGGCGTCACAGAGCGCCAGCGGCGCCGTTTCGATCGGCGCGCCGTTCGATGATCGCCAGACATTGACGATGGCGAAGCGCCGCGACAGCAGACCCTCAGCCTCGTCTTCGGGGAACAGGTCCCTCACCCGCTTCGCGGCCGACGCGTCGGTGTAGTCGTTATGAATGATGCTTGCGGGTTCGCGCACGACCTTGCCCTCGCGCAGCGCCCTGGAGTCCGCGCGCCGGGTGTGGTCGAAGACATGCACCCGTGCGGCGCCGGTCGCCAGCTTCAGGAGAGCCTCAATCTCCGGCTCGTAGATCTCAGATATCTGCGCGTCATCGTAGAAATCCGTGACCGTGCTTATGTGTTCGACGAGTTCGAACCCTTCCCGGTCGAGGGAGAAGCCCGGCGGTACGCTACGCGCATTGTGGATATCGACCACATGATCGCGATACTGGCCGGCCCATTTCGAATTGTCGTGCCCTGCCTCTGACGGCACATAGATCAACCGGTCCTTCCCCGGGTCGGTGATGTATTTGACGCTGGCTTGCACGGCGCGCGTATCGAGGGCGGCGGATTCGGTCATGGGGTTCGGTCCGGTGGCTGTGTCGAACGAGCAATATCGGCAGCGCAACGCCGAATGGCAACCGTCACTGGGGCGGCATTTCACCCGCTGGATGCAAGAACGCCGTTCCAAACTGGGCTGCCGGGTGCTATCCGAATGCCGCCGGAGGGGTGGCCGAGCGGTTGAAGGCACCAGTCTTGAAAACTGGCAGGCGTGTAAGCGTCTCGTGGGTTCGAATCCCACCCCCTCCGCCAAATCTCTTGAGTTTCTGTGGGTTTCGCAGCTTAGCTGCGCCGTGTTCCCATAAT
>JAQCFD010000038.1 GCA_027618305.1 Pseudomonadota bacterium | reverse complement strand
CAGCTTCGCCATCGCGGGGGACCTCTAAAACTGGGAAAATCCAAACAATTCGGGCTGTTACCTATGACCTCCTATGCCCGGCGTCAAGCCGACCGCGACTCAACACACCGATTGCTAGAATGCGACCATGGATATCCTGCTTCTGATCATTGCCGTCATCGGCGCCGTGGCCATCAGCGCGGCCGCCACCGCTTTTCTGCTCCGCGCGCGCCCGGACCAGGGCGCGCCCGAAACGAACAGCCATGTGATGGCGCTGGCCGAACGGCTGTCCCAGATGACCGAGGCCCAGGCGGCCCAACAGGCGCAGCTCGCCCAGACCCTGCAGGCCCAGGAGCGCTCGCTCGCCAAGGCGGTCGACGATCGGCTGCAGCTCCTGACCGGCCGGATCAACGAGACCCTGGAGAAGACCAACAAGACCCAGAAGACAAATCTCGACGAACTCAGGGAACGTCTGGTGCGGATCGACACCGCCCAGAAGAACCTGTCGGACCTGTCGTCCCAGGTTGTCGGGTTGCAGGATATTCTGTCCAACAAGCAGGCGCGTGGTGCATTCGGCGAGGTCCAGCTTCAGGGCCTGGTCGAGGCGGTGCTGCCGCCCGACAGTTATACCTTCCAGGCGACCCTGGCCGACGGCAAGCGGGCCGACTGCCTTCTCGACCTGCCCAACCCGCCCGGCCCGATCGTGATCGACGCGAAATTCCCGCTCGAAGCCTGGCGTCAGCTCCAGGCCGCCGGCAGCGACACCGAGAAAAAAGAGGCCGAGCGGGCGCTGCGCCGCGATGTCGCCATCCATGTGAAGGCGATCGCCGAGAAATACATCATCCCCGGCGAGACCGCCGATGCGGCGCTTATGTTTCTGCCGTCCGAGGCCGTCTATGCGGAGCTGCACACGTCCTTCGCCGACGTCGTCGATGCCGCCAACCGCGCCAAGGTCTTCATCGTTTCACCCACCACCCTGTGGGCGCTGCTCAACACCATGCGGGCCGTGATGAAGGATGTGCGCATGAAGGAGGCCGCCGGGGTCATCCAGATCGAAGTCATGAAGATGCTCGAGGATGTGGACCGGCTCGACAAGCGGGTCGGCCATCTGGAGGCCCATTTCGCGCTGGCCGAGAAGGACATCCGCGAAATCCGCACCTCGACCGTGAAGATCACCCGGCGCGGCGACCAGATTCAGGACATCCAGCTGGGCGAAGGCGACGTCCCGGCGATCGAAAACACACTCAAAGGTGCTGGCAAAGGCGCGGACAAAGGCCCCGACGACGACAACGACCGCCCGCGCCTGCGTACGGTCGAGTAGGCGCCGCTAAACCTCCCGCCGGCTCCTGAGCGCGGCCGTCAGAGTCCCGTCATCCAGATAATCGAGCTCGCCGCCCACCGGCACGCCATGGGCCAGACGTGAAATTTTGACATTCGAATGCGCCAGTCGCTCGGCGATGTAGTGGGCCGTGGTCTGGCCCGCAACGGTCGCGTTGGTCGCGAGGATCACCTCGCCCACCGCGTCGGACCGCGCCCGGTCGAGGAGCTTACCGATCCGCAGATCATCCGGCCCGACCCCGTCGAGTGCCGACAAAGTACCGCCGAGCACATGATAGAGGCCGCCATAGGAGGCCGTGCGCTCCAGCGCCCAGAGATCGGCCACATCCTCGATCACGCAGATCACGCTCCGGTCACGCTCGGGATCACCACAGATCCGGCACGGGTCGACCGTGTCGACATTGCCGCAATTCGTGCAGGTGCGAATCGCATTCGCCGCGCTGGCGATGGCCTCGGCAAGCGGCTGCATGAGTTGTCCCGGCCGCTTGATCAGGTGCAGCGCCGCGCGCCGGGCCGAGCGTGGCCCGAGCCCCGGCAGCTTCGCCAACAGATCGACGAGCCGTTCGATTTCAGGTGTCGACATGCGAACCCGGCGCGTCAGCCGCCAAAGGGCAAATTGAAGCCGGGCGGCAGGTTCAGGCCGCCGGTGAGTTCCTTCATCTGGTCTGCCGCCTGCTGCTCGGATTTCGCCTTCGCATCGGCATGGGCCGCGACAATCAGGTCTTCGAGAATATCCGCCTCATCCGGGTTCACCAGGCTCGGGTCGATCTTAATCCCCTTCAACTCGCCCTTGCCACTGAGGGTCACGGTGACCATCCCGGCCGCCGAGGAACCTTCGACCGACATCTCTGCCAAGCGCTCCTGCATCTCCCCCATCTTGGCCTGCATTTCCTGCGCCTGCTTCATCAGCTGACCGAGATTTTTCATACGTCATCATCCTCAGTTTCGTCGTCATCTTCGGCCGGCGCGGCATCGGGCAACAGATCCGCGGTGCCCGGGTCGCGCGCTTCGACCTTCTCGATACTCGCCCCGGGAAAAGCTTCCAGTGCGGCGCGCACGACCGGGTGCTCGGCCGCTTCGCGATAGGTCGCGGCTTCGGCGGCCTGGTCCTGTTCGGCCAGCGTCGCGTCACCCTCAGCACCTGAAACACTCACCTGCCAATGGGCACCCAGCCATTCCCGCAGCCGGTTCAGCGCCTGCCCCGGCAAATCGGACGGGGCGTGCTCGTTCGGGCGAAACTCGAGCCGCCCGGGCTCATAGGTCACCATATGCACATTGTTGTAGAGATGGCTGCGCAGAGCAATCTCCCGGCGCGCGCCGAACAGTTCGACGAGTTCGCGGAAACTTTGGGGATCAGCGAGCGCCTGGGGCGCGGGATCGGGTGCAGATTCCGGCGACGGCATGTCGCGCGGCGCCATCGCCGCACCTGCGCCATTCCCGGCAGCCCTTTGGGAACCGCCGCCCGAACCACCGTTTCCGGCGGATGACGCCTCCGTTGTGGCCGATGAGGGCGCGGCAGTCGATGCCGGGGCGGGCTCGCTCTCGAGTTTCCTGACGATGTCCCCGGGTGACGGCATGTCGGCCGCGTGGGCAAGCCGGATCAGCACCATCTCCGCGGCCGCCATGGCCGACGGCGCACGCTGCACCTCGCCGACGCCCTTCAGCAGCATCTGCCAGGCGCGCGACAGCACGGCGACCGTCAGACCCTCGGCCATCGCCTGGCCGCGGGTGCGTTCGAGTTCGGACACGGCCGCGTCCTCGGCCGACTTGGGTACGAGTTTGACCCGCGTGATCCAATGGCTGAGCTCCAGCAAATCCTGCAGCACCGCCAGTGGGTCGGCACCCGCATCATGCAACCTGCCCAGCCCCGCCAGCGCATCCGCGATGCGCCCGGCCATCAGGGCCTCGAACATGTCGAAGACGGCGGCACTGTCGGCGGTGCCGAGCATGACGCGAATATCTTCTTCACGGGCTTCGGCCCCACCCGAGCAATAAGCCGAGATCGCCTGGTCGAGCAGCGACAGGCCGTCCCGCACCGAGCCGTCGGCGGCCCGCGCGATCAGGCGCAGCGCGCCCTCTTCGAGTTTCGCGCCCTCGGCCTCCGCGATCCCGCCGAAATGGGTCATCAGCTCGTCCGCACCGACCCGGCGCAGATCGAAACGCTGACAGCGCGACAGGACCGTCACCGGCACCTTGCGAATTTCTGTCGTCGCAAAAATGAATTTCACATGCTCGGGCGGTTCCTCGAGCGTCTTCAGCAGCGCGTTGAACGCGTGCCGCGACAGCATGTGAACCTCATCGATGATGTAGACCTTGTAACGCCCGAACACCGGCCGATAGCGTACCCCGTCGAGAATCTCGCGAATGTCGTCGACCCCCGTCCGGCTCGCGGCATCGACCTCGATCACGTCGGGGTGGCGATCCTCGGCGATCGCCACGCATTGCTCGTCATCGGCGGCGGGCGAGATCGTCGGGCCATCCAGCGCGTTCAGGCATTTGGCGATGATGCGCGCCGTCGTTGTTTTGCCGACGCCGCGCACCCCGGTCAGGATGAAGGCGTGGGCCACACGATCGAGTTCGAACGCATTCGTCAGGGTGCGCACCAGCGCCCCCTGACCGATCAGCTGATCGAAACCCTGGGGGCGATATTTGCGCGCCAGAACCTGATAGTCCGCCGTGGCGTCGCTCTCGCGCACGGGCGCAGCTGTCGGTTCGGCGGATTTCGGGGCCGCCACCTTGGATGGTGCCGGCGTTGCGGGCGGCACCGGCTCGGCCGGGAGGTCAGGGCCCGGATCGGGGGCGGGCACGTCATCACCACCGCCATCCAGAAAACTGGCCTGGTTGGGATCATCGATGGTCGGGCTGCCGTCGGGAGACTCATCCGAGTCCGCGACTGGCGGTCCACCCGGTTGATCTTCGAGGTCGGCGGTCATCGGTGGCACGTGTTCCCGGACAGATTGGCACAACTACCAATATCCGATTCGGTGTTCGAGGTGGGAGACCGGTTGATACGACCCGGGCGAAACTCGTTACGGCTGCTTCCTTCCGGACCTGACCGGGTTGGCGAGACGCTCGTCCGCCCGGCCTCCCGCGTGCACTATACCAGATCGCGAGGCACGATAAACCACGGCCAAACCGACAATTCCGTCCTCTTTCCACAGGCCGGAAGCTATGACAGGTTACGGGCCGATCCCCACGTTATTCCGCCCTAAATCACTCCAAAGGCCAGCCGGTGCCCACCAACTACTATTCCAGCGACTATCTCGACCGGGTTTCGCATTTGCGCAACGATCTCGACTGGCTCGCACAGCAAATGTCGTCCACCACCAGCCGCCTGTTGCCTGTCTGGCAGCAGAACAATCTTGTTGTGAGCGGCGAGACGGTCGCGGCGGCCATGCTGGAGGTCCACCATATCGAGGCCCTGCGCACGGTCGATGTCGAGCCGATCCTGCTGGGCCTGGTGAACGGGACCGCCTACTTCACCCTCGACGTCAGCCACATCCCCGACCCCCATGAACATGAGGTCCTGGCCACGGCGGGCCTGTTCGAGGATCTGCGCAAGGTCGGCCCCTATGTGGACCGCAAGGAGGGCAACCTTCTCGCCTATGCCCGCGGCATCAACTACTGGCATCAGCGCCACCGCTTCTGCGGCGTGTGCGGCGCACCGACCCGGAGCGAATCTGCGGGCCACCAGCGCCGCTGTACCGACGAAGCCTGCAACGCCTCGCATTTCCCGCGCACGGACGTCGCCTGCATCATGCTGGTCTATGACGAGGACCGGATCATCATGGGCAAGTCGCCGCGCTTCCAGGGCCGCATGCAGTCGGTGCTCGCGGGGTTCCTGGAGCCGGGCGAGACGCTCGAAGACTGCGTCGCACGCGAGGTCTTCGAGGAAGTCGGCGTGCGGGTAACTGATGTTGAGTACCAGCACTCCCAGCCCTGGCCGTTCCCGGCCTCACTGATGGTCGGCTTCCGCGCCCGCGCGCTGGACACCGAGATCACCATCGATGAGAAGGAGCTCCTGTCAGCGGAGTGGCTGTCACGCGCCGAGCTGAAGGCCACCACCCCGGACTCGCCGGTCCAGCTGCCCCGTCCGGACTCGATCGCCCGCCGCCTGATCGAGGAATGGCTCGCCGAGGATTAGTCCGGCGACTGCCTTAAATCGTCATACGCGGGCTTGACCCGCGTATCTTGTCGCTGCGCAGAAGGGTGCATGAGATGCCCGGATCAAGTCCGGGCATGACGATCTAATTATAGGTCGAGACCCGCAACCCTATTGGTTGCGATAGTCCGCCGCCGGAAAGACGCCCAACACCCGAACATTCTTCGAGAAATAATCCAGTTCCTCGAACGCCTGCGCCACCGCGGGATCCGCCGGATGGCCCTCGATCTCGGCGTAGAAACGCGCCACCGAGAACCGTTCACCGGAGATATAGCTTTCCAGCTTGGTGATGTTCACGCCATTCGTCGCGAAGCCGCCCATCGCCTTGTAGAGCGCCGCGGGAACCGACCGCACCTGAAAGATCAACGAGGTCATGCACGGCCCGTCATTCGGGTCCGGGTCACGCCGCGAACGCGCCAGGACGACGAAGCGCGTCGTGTTGCCGATCCGGTCCTCGAAGCGAGAGCGCAGGACCTGCAGACCGTAGATCTCACCCGCAAGTGCCGGCGCCAGCGCGCCGATGGTCGGATCGCCCAGCTCGGCAACCTCCATGGCCGACCCCGCCGTGTCCGCGCGCGCGGTCGTGCGCACACCCAGCTGCGCCAGTTGCTCGCGGCACTGAGCCAGCGCCTGGACGTGGCTGCGCACCTCGACGAGCCCCTCAAGAGTCGCATCCTTTGTGCCCAGCAACTGGTGCTGCACCTCGAGATAATGCTCGCGAATGATGTAGAGACTCGATTCCGGCAGCAGATGATGGATATCGGCCACCCGCCCGCCGAGCGAGTTCTCGATCGGGATCATCGCCAGCGCGGCCTTGCCTTCGCTCTCCACGGCCGCGAACGCGTCCTCGAAGGTGGGGCAGGCAAGCGGGATCATGTCGGGAAACGCCTGGTTGCACGCAATATGCGAGTTGGCCCCGGGGACGCCCTGATAGGCGATGGTGTTGGCCGGGTCGCCGGCCTGCTGATTCGTATCGGTCATCGGTGTTGGCTTCTTTCGCGAAAACGCGCGTGCCTGCTATGCCAGCAATGCCCGCGCGCGTTCAAGATCGGCCGGAGTATCGACACCGAGCGGAACAGTGTCAACGCGTGCCGCATCGATCCGCATGCCTGCCTCCAGCGCGCGCAGCTGCTCCAGCTTCTCACGTTGCTCCAGCGGGCTGGCCGGCAGCGTGACGAAGCGCTCCAGCGCGGCGCGGCGATAGGCATAGAGCCCGATATGATGAAAATGATCTCCCGGGCCCGTCGGCACGGTCGCGCGGCTGAAATACAGCGCCCGGCCAGAGCGCGCCGCCGGGTCTCCCGCCAGCACCGCTTTCACAACATTCGGATTGTCGCGCTCGGATTCCTCGGTGATGGCGCACACGGCGGTGGCGATATCCACGTCCGGATTATCGAGGACGGCGACCGTCGCCCGCACGATGGCAGGGTCGAGAGTCGGCAGATCGCCCTGCAGGTTTACCACCGCGTCATAGATGCCTGCGGAATCGAATTCCGCCAGGGCCGCCTGGATCCGGTCCGACCCCGATGGCAGGTCCGGCGCGGTCAGCACCGCCAGACCACCCGCCGCCTCGACCGCGTCGGCAATCTCGGCCTCGGCGCAGGCAATCACCACCGGGCCGACCGCGGCTTCTTCGGCGCGGCGTAGGCATTGCACGATCATGGGAAGGCCGCAGATATCGGCCAGCGGTTTGCCCGGCAGGCGCGTGGACGCCATGCGCGCGGGAATCAGAACCACGGGATTTGTCGGCGGGGTGCGAGATTCGTCTGGATTCGTCAGGGTTCGGGTCTCCATAACAGGCGCTGCGACCTAATGCCGCGAGGCCCCGATCGGCGCTGGCCGGGGGGCCAGACGGAAGATATATCTCGGAGCGCGAGAACGGAACCATCACCTCGTCGCGGGCGGCCGTGGACAGGTGACCAATCGCTCGCTAAATTCGCGGCGCGCGGGATATTCCGCCCGCGAAACGATCCGGTTTAAACGGGGAATACGACGTATGGGTGGCGAATCTTACAAGGTATGGGGAGCGGCCCTTGTGGCGGCGACAGTGGCGCTCGCGATCGGCATCGGAATCAACCACGTGACCCACACGGAACATCTTGAAACCAACGCCTACAAGGTCGATGTGCTTGAAGGCGCAGTCCAGACGACGGCCGCACCTGCTGCCGCGGTGATTGAGCCAATCGGTCCGCTCCTGGCCTCCGCGGATATCGCGGCCGGCGAGAAGGGATTCAAACGTTGTGCGACCTGCCACACCTTCGACAAGGGCGGCGCCAACAAGGTTGGCCCCAATCTCTTCGGCGTCGTTGGCGGCGCCAAGGGAAGCGCCTCGGGTTTCGCATATTCCGATGCACTCAAGACGATGGCAGGCAGCTGGTCTTATGACGAGCTGAACGCCTTCCTGACCAAGCCCAAGGATTTCCTGGCTGGCACCAAGATGACCTTTGCCGGCATCAGGAGTGCGCAGGATCGCGCCAACATCATCGCCTTTATGCGTCAGCACGCGGACACGCCATTCCCGCTGCCGACCCAGTAGCGGTCTGCCGCCACAGGAAGTAAGTTGCAGGCGGCGCTTCATGCGCCGCTTTGCATATGTGGAGACTCCTCGCGTGTCCGAACCGATCATCGAACCGGAACTCGAAACCTTTGCCCACACCCTGGCCGACGCCGCCGGTGCCGCGGCGCTGCGCTATTTCCGCGCCGGCATCGATGTGGACCTGAAGGCTGACGCAAGCCCCGTTACCCAGGCCGACCGCGAGGCCGAAACGGCGATGCGGGCGTTGATCGCCCGGACCTATCCCGCGCACGGGATCATGGGCGAGGAACATGGCAGTGAACGCCTCGATGCTGATCTGGTCTGGGTCCTGGACCCGATCGACGGCACCCGCGCCTTCGTCAACGGCATTCCCCTGTTCGCCACCCTGATCGCGCTGGTGCACAACGGCGAACCGATTCTTGGATTGAACGCCTACCCGGCGCTTGGCGAACGCTGGTTGGGAGTCCGGGGAAAACCGACACGTCACTGGTACGGCGCCAACGAAAGCGATGCGGGGCAAGTACGGTCCTGCCCCGCGATAAGTGACGTGCGCCTGTGCACGACGTCACCCGACATGTTCGAAGCCGCTGACGCCGCGCGCTATGCGAAGCTGAAGGACGCGGTGCGCGATACCCGCTTCGGTACCGACGCCTGGGCCTACGCCATGGTGGCGTCGGGCCAGACCGACATGGCGGCCGAGTCCGGCATGCAGCCCTATGACTATCTCTCCCACGCGGTCATCGTCGCCGGCGCCGGCGGAACCATCACCGACTGGGAGGGCCAGCCCTTGCGAATGGATTCGCCCGGCTCCGTGCTCGCGGCGGGTGACGCTGATCGCCATGCCGACGCGCTGGCCCTGCTGCGGTCCGCCTGAAACAGAAGGAACCCTGTCATGGCACATGACGTTCGCATCGCGATTTCCTGCCCCGACCGCACCGGCCTGCTATCGGCGCTGACGGGACGCCTGTTCGATCTGGGCGCCGACATGGGCGACGCCAGCTTCGCCGTGCTGGGCGAGGCCGCGGAATTCGCAACCGTCGCCCGACTGCCGGACGGGGTCGCGGCCGACGATGTGCGTGACGCGCTCACCGCGTTGCCGGAGCTCGAAGGCGCCGACATCACTGTCGCGGCCTTCTTCCTTGGGGTCATCCACGGCGAAAGCGCGCATGTGACCCACCGGGTCGAGGTGCGCGGCACCGACCGGCCGGGGCTGGTCGCACGCCTGACCGAGGCCTTCGCCGATTACGGCGCCAACATCGTACGGATGGATTGCGAACGCATTTCGGGGGATCGGGCCGAGGACTATGTCATCCGCATCGAGGCGTGGATTCCCGAAGATCGTGCCGAGACCTGCCTGGCCGCCGTCGACAACACGGCACAGTCCCTCGGCCTGTCGAGTACATCGGACGCACTCTAGGCCGGTTTCAGGCGATTCCTGGCACAGAATGAGGCGCCCGGGGGGCAATCACTAACAACCGCGTGAAAGTTCGCCGGTTTGCCTTGATTGCAAGGGGGGTCTGGTCCCAATTAAGCTCTGTCACGTCTTCAGGCTTGGGAGGGGTCATGCTCCGCAGAAGTTTTATCGCGGCCGTCGCCGGTATTGGTTTCGCATCGGCTGTCATCGGTGGCGCCCACGCGATCGAGGGTACCAGCGGCCCGGCGCATGCCTTGGCCATGCATGGCAAGCCCAAATTCGGGCCTGACTTCACCCATTTCGACTATGCCAACCCCGACGCGCCGAAAGGCGGATCGCGTGTTTCCGATGCGACCGGAACCTTCGACAGCCTCAACCCCTTCATTCTCCAGGGCACCCCCGCCGGGGTCAGCCTGATCTATGATTCACTCATGGTGCAGTCTATCGATGAGGCGTTCACCCTCTACTGTCTGTTGTGCGAGACGGTCGAGACCCCAGATGACCGGTCCTGGGTGGAGTTCACCCTGCGCGAGGATGCCCGCTGGCACGACGGCATGCCCGTGAGCGTCGACGATGTGATCTTCTCGTTCAACGCGCTGCGCGACAAGGGACGGCCCTTCTATCGCTTTTACTATGGCAGCGTGGCGGACGTCGCCCAGACCGGGCCGCGCAAGGTCCGGTTCACCTTCGGCGGCAACCCGAACCCCGAACTGCCCCTGATCATCGGCGACCTGACAATTCTCCCGAAGCATTACTGGGAGAGCCGGGATTTCACCAAGACGACACTCGAGCCGCCGCTCGGCAGCGGCGCCTACCGGATTTCCGACGTCAAACCCGGGCGCTCGCTCACCTTCGAGCGGGTGCCGGACTATTGGGCAAAGGATCACCCGACCCAGGTCGGCTTCAACAATATCGACACCATCCGGATCGACTACTTCCGCGACCGCACGATCGCCCGTGAGGCCTTCAAGGGCGGCAACACGGATCTCTGGATCGAGAACTCGGCCAAGGAATGGGCGACGGCATTCGATGTGCCCGCCGTGCGTGACGGCAGAATCCTCAAGGAGGAGTTCGTCCATGAACGCCCGGCCGGCATGCAGGGCTTCGTCTTCAATATCCGCAAACCCATCTTCCAGGACCGCCGCGTCCGCAAGGCGCTCACCCTGGCCTGGGATTTCGAGTGGTACAACAAGAACCTCGCCTATGACGCCTATGCGCGCACCGACAGCTATTTCGACAATTCGGAGCTGGGCAGCCGCGGCCTGCTGAAGGACGCGGACCCGGAGGAACGCGAAATTCTGGAACGCTTCCGCGGCCAGCTGCCCGACGAGATCTACACGCAAACCTACACGGTGCCGACCACCGATGGCTCGGGTGCGCGGGGTATCCGTAACAATCTACGCACGGCCCAAAAGCTGCTGGAGGATGCCGGCTGGGTGATCCGCGACGGAAACCTCACCAACGCCCAGACCGGCGCGACCTTCAACTTCGAAATCCTGCTGGTCCAGCCCACTTTCGAGCGGATGGCATTGCCGTTTGCGCGCAATCTGGAACGCCTCGGAATCAACGCGAAAGTTCGCGTCGTGGACAGCGCCCAGTATCAGAACCGCACTGACGCCCGTGACTACGACATGGTCATCGGGTCCTGGGGTCAGTCCCTGTCGCCGGGCAACGAGCAACGCGATTATTGGAGCAGCAAGGCCGCCGAGGCCGTCGGGTCGCGGAACCTTATTGGTATCAACGATCCGGTGATCGATGAACTGATCGAGCTCGTCATCTCCGCACCCTCCCGCGAAAGCCTGGTGCAGCGTACCCGGGCACTCGATCGTGCGCTCCTGTGGGGCAACTACGTGATTCCTCATTTCCATCTGCCCGTCGATCGCATCGCCTTCTGGGACAAGTTCGGCCAGCCCGAAAAAGTTCCGGCGCTCGGCGAGGCCGCCAACATCTCCGCATGGTGGGTGGACCCCGCCAAGGAAGCCGCACTGGGATCCCGCGTAAGTTCCCCGGACAGCCGCTAGCGCCGGTTCGCGCGCGTCGCTAGGTTAGCCCCATGCTCGCCTACATCATCCGACGGCTGTTGCTGATCATCCCGACCCTGTTCGGGATCATGGTCATCAATTTTGCCGTCATCCAGACCGCGCCCGGCGGTCCGGTCGAACAGATCATCGCGCAGATTCAGGGCAACGCCGTCGATGCCACGTCGCGGGTGACCGGCGGCGGCTCGGACCTGAATCAGGACAGCCTCGGGGATCAGCAGCGCCTCGATCAGGGCGGTGGGTTCGAGTCCAAGTATCGTGGCGCGCGCGGCCTGCCCCCCGAGCTCATCGCCGAGATCGAGGCGATGGTCGGCTTCGACAAGCCGATCCATGAGCGGTTCTTCATTATGGTCGGGAACTACGCGACGTTCAATTTCGGCGACAGCTTCTTCCAGGATCGCAAGGTCATCGACCTCGTGATCGACAAGATGCCGGTGTCGATCAGCCTGGGGCTGTGGACGACGATCCTCACCTATCTGATCTCGATCCCGCTCGGCATCCGCAAGGCCGTGCGCGACGGCAGCCGGTTCGACATCTGGACCAGCGGCGTCATCATTTTCGGCAACGCGGTGCCCGCCTTCCTCTTCGCAGTGCTTCTGGTCGTGCTGTTTGCCGGCGGCAGCTTCGTGGACTGGTTCCCCCTGCGCGGGCTGACATCGGAGAACTGGTCGGAACTCAGCCTGCTCGGCAAAATCGGGGACTATTTCTGGCATCTGACTTTGCCGCTGCTGGCCCTGACGATCGGCGCCTTCGCCGGCCTGACGATGCTGACCAAGAATTCCTTCCTCGATCAGATCAACCAGCAATATGTGGTTACCGCCCGAGCCAAGGGCCTGACCGAGAAGCGCGTGCTCTATGGGCACGTCTTCCGCAATGGCATGCTGATCGTGATCGCCGGCTTCCCGTCGGCCTTCATCGGCATCCTTTTCACAGGTTCCTTGCTGATCGAGGTGATTTTCTCTCTCGACGGCCTCGGGCTGCTTGGTTTCGAGGCGGCGCTGAACCGTGACTTCCCGGTCCTGTTCGGCACGCTGTTCTTTTTCTCGCTGCTCGGGCTGCTGATGAACCTGATCGGCGACCTCGCCTATGTGGCGGTCGATCCGCGCATCGACTTCGAGAGCCGCGAGGTCTGATATGTCGGTCGTGCTAGGAACAGAGACCCGTCCGCCGGCGCGGACCCGCCTGATGGGCCTGCCGATCACGCCGATGACGGCGCGGCGGCTGGTCAATTTTCGCGCCAACAAGCGCGGCTACTGGTCCCTATGGATTTTTCTCGTGCTGTTCCTCGTCACCCTGGTTGCCGAGTTCATCGCCAACGACAAACCCCTGCTGGTGCGTTTCGACGGGGATTTCTACACGCCGGTCTTCAACAGCTATCCCGAGACCGTCTTCGGCGGCGATTTCGAAACCGAGGCGGACTATGCCGATCCGTTCGTGATCGAGCTGATCGAGGAAAAGGGCTGGCTGGTGATGCCGCTTATTCCCTACAGCTTTGACACACCCGTTACCAATCTGACAGTACCCGCCCCCTCACCACCGTCCCGGCAAAACTGGCTCGGCACCGATGATCAGGCGCGGGATGTCACGGCGCGGCTGATCTACGGGTTCCGCATCTCGGTGCTGTTCGGCTTCACCCTCACGGTCTTCGCCAGCATCATCGGTGTCGCGGCGGGCGCCGTGCAGGGCTATTTCGGCGGTTGGACGGACCTGATATTCCAGCGCTTCATCGAAGTCTGGTCGTCTCTGCCAACCCTGTTTTTGCTGATCATTCTCGCTTCTGTCGTCGAGCCCACTTTCTGGTGGCTGCTCGGCCTGATGCTGCTGTTCAGCTGGATGTCGCTGGTCGGCGTGGTGCGGGCAGAATTCCTGCGGGCGCGCAATTTCGACTATGTGCGCGCCGCGCGCGCGCTGGGGATGGGCAACCGGCTGATCATGTTCCGCCATGTGCTGCCCAACGCCATGGTCGCCACGCTGACCTTCCTGCCCTTCATCACGGCAGGCTCGATCACCGTGCTGACCTCGCTGGATTTCCTCGGCTTCGGCCTGCCCCCGGGCTCACCATCCCTGGGCGAGATGCTGAAGCAGGGCAAGGACAATTTCTTCGCCCCCTGGCTGGGCTTTACCTCCTTCTTCGCAATCGCGATCATGCTCAGCCTGATGATCTTCATCGGCGAAGCGGTGCGCGATGCGTTCGACCCCCGCAAGCAGATTACCGGAGACCATGGCTGATGACCGACCCGTCTCTCTCAATCCCCCTGCTTTCCGTTCGTGATCTGTCGGTCGACTTCGCGACGCCCAGCGGGCTGGTGCAAGCGGTCCGGCATGTCTCCTTCGACATCGCGCCCGGCGAGACACTGGCGCTGGTCGGCGAGTCCGGGTCGGGAAAATCCGTCAGCGCGCTGTCGATCCTCCAACTCCTGCCCTACCCGACCGCCCGCCATCCGAACGGCTCCATCAAATTCGAGGGACAGGAACTGCTCGGTGCTGACGAGGCGACCCTGCGCGGCATCCGCGGCAACGACATCGCGATGATCTTCCAGGAACCGATGACGTCGCTCAACCCGCTGCACACGATCGAGAAACAGATCAACGAAGTGCTGTTCGTGCACAAGGGACTGGCCCGCCAGGCCGCCCGCGCGCGCACCCTCGAACTGCTGAAACTGGTCGGCCTGAACAACGCCGAACAGCGGATCAACGCTTACCCCCACGAACTGTCGGGCGGCCAGCGCCAGCGGGTGATGATCGCCATGGCGCTCGCCAACGAGCCCAAGCTGCTCATCGCCGACGAGCCGACCACCGCCCTCGACGTCACGATCCAGGCGCAGATTCTCGAACTGCTCGACGATTTGAAGGCGAAGTTCGAGATGTCGATCCTGTTCATCACCCATGATCTGGGGATCGTGCGGAAGATGGCGGACCGGGTTGCCGTCATGCAGCAGGGCGAGATCGTCGAGTTGCGCGAGACCGAAGAGTTGTTCGCCACTCCGTCCCACAGCTACACCAGGCAACTGCTCGACGCCGAGCCGTCGGGCAGCGCCCTGGCGCCGGTGCGCAACGCGCCGAAGATCGTCCAGGCCGACGACCTCAAGGTGTATTTCCCGATCAAGGCCGGCCTGATGCGCCGGGTCGTCGATTTTGTTCGCGCCGTCGATGGCATCACATTGGAAGTCCGCGAAGGCCAGACCGTCGGCGTGGTCGGCGAATCCGGGTCCGGCAAGACCACGCTCGGCCTGGCGCTGCTACGGCTGATTTCCTCGGAGGGCCCGATCGAATTCGAGGGCCAGACGATCGACGGGTTGCGGACCCGCGAGATGCGCCCACTGCGTCGCGAGATGCAGATCGTCTTTCAGGACCCCTACGGCTCTCTATCGCCGCGTATGTCCATCGCACAGATCATCGCCGAAGGACTCAAGGTGCATGGGATCGGCAGAACCGCCGCCGACCGCGACGCGATGATCGTCCAGGTCATGGAAGAAGTCGGCCTCGATCCCAGCGCCCGGCATCGCTACCCCCACGAATTCTCAGGCGGCCAACGACAACGCGTGGCGATCGCCCGGGCGCTGGTGTTGAAACCGAAATTCATCGTGCTGGACGAACCCACGTCGGCACTCGACCGCTCGGTGCAGGCCCAGATCATCGACCTGCTGCGTGGTCTGCAGGAGAAGCACAAGCTCGCCTATCTGTTCATCAGCCATGATCTGAAGGTGGTGCGCGCCATCTCCAACCATGTGATCGTCATGCAAAACGGCAAGGTGGTGGAACAGGGCCCCGCGACGGAGATCTTCGATGCCCCGCGCGAGGCCTACACCAAGGCGCTGATGGCCGCCGCGTTCGATCTCGCCGCCGTTGGTGTCGGCGACACAGTCTCCACCTGACCGGCGTTTTTCTCGCGCCATGGCCGTCCTCATCATCGCTTCTCATGACCGCCCCGACTGGTGGGCGCGCGAACTCAGGCAGCGAGACCCTGACCTCGACGTGCGGATTTGGCCCGACATCGGAGACCGGGCCGACATTACCTATGTTCTCGCCTGGAAGCCGCCTCCCGGCGCACTTGCGACCCTGCCCAACCTCGCCATCGTGTTTTCCCTCGGCGCCGGGGTGGACCATCTGTTTACGGATCCAGACTTCCCCAGCCATGTCGCCGTCGTGCGCGTGGTCGACCCCTACCTGACGGCGGGCATGCGTGAGTATGTGCTGCTCCACACGCTGCGCTATCACAAGGGCCAGCCCGCCCTGGACCAGCAGCAACGCGACCATGTCTGGAACGACCGCGCGCGCGAGCTGCGCCAGGCCGACGAGCAGGATGTGGGCATTCTCGGGCTCGGCGAGCTGGGCCAGGCCTGCGCCAACGCGCTGGTCGCCCTGGACTTCGATGTGGCCGGCTGGAGCCGCTCGCCAAAAGATCTGCCGGGGATCACCTGCTTCGACGGGCGTGGCGGCCTCGACGCATTGCTCGGCCGTTCGCGCATCCTGATCTGCCTGCTGCCGCTCACGCCGGAGACAGAGGGTATTCTGAACGCGGATTTGTTTTCGAAACTGCCCAAGGGCGCGTATCTGATCAATGCCGCACGTGGTGGCCACATGATCGAGGAAGATTTGACCTCCGCCCTGGCGTCCGGCCGGCTGGCGCATGCGACACTGGACGTGTTTCGCCAGGAACCGCTGCCGGCGGATCACCCTTTCTGGGACCACCCGCAGATCACGGTCACGCCCCACAATGCAGCGACCACCGACCCGCGCAGCGTCGTCATCCATATCCTCGATGATATCGGTCGCCATCAGCGCGGTGACGCGCTGTCCAACCGCGTGGATACCAGCCTCGGCTATTAGAACGCCGTCATGCCCGGGCTTGACCCGGGCATCTCACCTGAAGCCGAACACGATTG
>JAQCFD010000037.1 GCA_027618305.1 Pseudomonadota bacterium | reverse complement strand
CTGCGGTTGACGAGAGGGCCTTCGAGGCGTGACACCGGCTGCTGTGCCGGGGGAAACTGTGTGAACCCGCCGCTGTTCGGTGCGAATTGGCCGTTGGGGCCAGCGGGCAGTTGTCCGCCGCCGCCGTCGAGTACGCTCAGGTCGATGATCACGCCGCTGGTGCTGCCAAGAAAGCGCTGCTGGGCATCGGCTGGCAGCGTCATGATCAGTCCGGCCGAGACACCGACGACTGTTGCGAGCATCGCACCGCGAATGGCCTTCAGGGCCGCACTTGTTTGTTGCCGTGTCATATCGCCCAGCTCGTAATTTTCCCAAATGGGCCGCATCGACCCTATTGCGGGTGCGAACATACCGTAACGTTGGCGAAATCGACAACCGCTTCCGAAGCAGGCGTTTAACTGGCTACCGCGCTGGCTGTCGGCCCTGGGTCCGCTTCACGCAGACACTTGCGCAACTTTTCCTGGATCTTGTCGTTGCCGGCGACGACTTCGCCGGTCTTCAACACATTGTCGCGGCCGGAAATGTCACTGACGAAGCCGCCGGCCTCGCGGACAATCAGGATACCCGCGGCAATATCCCAGATTTTGAGATCGAACTCCCAAAAGCCATCGAAGCGGCCAGCCGCCAGATAAGCCAAGTCGAGTGCCGCAGACCCGTAACGGCGCACACCGGCGACTTCACCCATGACCGCCTTCAGAATCTCAAGATAACGCTCATGGTCGCCGTGCCCCAGGAAGGGCATACCGGTGGCGATCAGGCTCTCCGACATATGCTGGCGCGCGGAGACCCGCAGGCGTGTGTCGTTGAGAAAGGCACCGGTACCGCGTTCTGCCCAAAAGAGCTCGTCGGTCAGCGGGTGGTAGACAATACCCGCGACGATCTGGCCGCGCTCCTCGAGCGCAATGGAGACCGCGAATTGCGGCAGGCCGTGCAGGAAATTCGTGGTCCCGTCGAGCGGGTCGACGATCCAGCGGTGAACACCGTCTCCTTCGGCCCGGGTGCCGCCTTCCTCGCCGAGAAATCCGAATTCGGGGCGTGCGCGCATCAATTCGTAACGGATGGTTTCCTCGGCGCGTCGATCCGCGGCGGTTACGAAATCCGCGGCCCCCTTGCGCGACACCTGGAGCTGCTCAACTTCACCGAAATCGCGCGACAGGTCGCGGCCGGCGCGCCGGGCGGCCTTGTCCATGACGTTAATGATTGCTGGTCGCATGTCTAGCCGCGCCGGGTGCGGGTGAAAGGGGTCAAGTCGGAACGCTGCGCCGCCATATTAGCTACGCGCGCGTTCGACATAGGTGGCGTCCGCCGTCGAGACCACGACCGCGGTGCCAGCTTCGATATGCGGTGGCACCTGAATCCGGACCCCGTTTTCCAGGGTCGCCGGCTTGTAAGAGGATGTTGCCGTCTGCCCCTTGACCACGGGGTCGGCCTCGATGACTTCCAGCGTCACGCGCTCGGGAAGTGCCACGCCGATCGGCTCTTCGTCGTAGGATTCGATCTGCACAATCATGCCGTCCTGCAGGAAGCGCGCCTGATCGGCATCGATAACATTCTCGTCGAGCGTCACCTGCTCGAAATTTTCCTGGTCCATGAAGGTATGGGACGTGCCGTCGCTGAACAGGAACTGAAACTCCTTCTGATCGAGCCGTACCCGCTCGACGGACTCGGATGACCGAAAGCGTTCGTTCAGCTTGGTGCCATCGCGAATATCCTTCAATTCAACCTGCAGAAACGCGCCGCCCTTGCCCGGTTTGACGTGCTGGGTTTTCACCGCGCGCCAGAGGCGGTTCTGATGTTCGATCACGTTGCCGGGTCGAATTTCGTTGCCATCGATCTTCATGGTCGTCGCCTGTGGAGTTGGGCCGAATGCGTTATACCCGCAATCTTGGTGTGCGGCGCGGTTCTCTAGCAGGTGCGGCCGACCTTTTCCAGCCCAGCCCGCGTGCGCTATGCGCAGGCCGTGTTGAATGCCCGCACGGCGGTGTCCGGGCCATCAGGGTGCGCCCAGACCCCGGCGGACACTGCAAGGAAGTTCGCGCCGGCTTCAATCAGGCCCCCGCAATTGTCGACGGTGATGCCGCCGATGGCGACGCAAGGTACCTCGGTGATGTCTGTCCACCAGGTGAGGATGTCCCTGCCGGCGCGGCTCTTGGGGGATTTGGTGCCGGTGTCGAAGAACGCACCAAACGCGACATAGTCCGCGCCGGCCTCGGCGGCCTCAAGCGCAAGATGCCGGGAATCATGGCAGGTCACGCCGACGATGGCGTCGTCTCCCAGCAGTCGTCGGGCGTCTGCGTAGGATGCATCCTCCTGGCCGACATGAACCCCGTCACACCCAAGCTCGGCGGCAAGATCGGGGCGGTCGTTCAGGATAAACGCGACATCGTGCTTATGAGTAATGGGCATTAATTCACCGACCGCGCGGCGGATTTCATCGTCCGGCACCGGTGTTTCGTCGGGCCCTTTGAGGCGCAGCTGCAGGCAGGCGACATCGCCGGCCGCCAGCGCCTTGTCCAGCGCGGCGGCAAACGCGGTCAGCTTCTCTGCCGAGAGATCGGAGGGACTGATCAGGTAGAGACGGCAACCGTGGTCGGCGCCGTCGGTTCCGTCGTTGGTCCCGTCTGCGGCGCGCGTGCTCAGAACTTGCCCTGATAAATCTTGATGACGTTGGCGAGCAACTCAAGCGCGTCCTCGCGCGACCGCTGGAAACTGTTGCGGCCGATGATCGACCCGTTCGCACCGCCATCGCGGAGCTGCCGGATTTCCTCATACACGGCATCCGTGCCTTTGGCGGCACCGCCGGAGAACACGACCAGGCGTCGGCCGCCGAATGAGGATTCCATTACATGTGAGATGCGGGCGGCGAGGGTCGAGATGTCGATCTTCTCGGCGTCGTAGACCTTCTTCGCATCCGGGCTTTCGATGAAATCGGTCGGCGGCTTGACCTTGATGATGTTTGCGCCGAGCTGTGCCGCCATGTGGGCGGCATACGCGCAGACGTCGATGGCGGTCTCGCCGTCCTTGGAGATGTCGCCGCCTCGTGGATAGGACCAGATCACGACGGCCAGGCCGACGGACTTTGCCTCCAGGGTGATCTCGCGGATCTCCTCGATCATCTCGAACTGGTGTTCCGAGCCCGGATAGATCGTGAAGCCGACGGCGGAGCAACCGATGCGCAGCGCGTCTTCGACCGAGCCCGTGATCGCCTGATCCTTGGACACGGCGTGGGAATTGGCCGAGTTGACCTTCAGGATCAGCGGCACGGAACCGGCGAAGCTGTCGGCCGCCGCCTCAAGCTGACCCAGCGGGGCGGCATAGGCGTTGAGGCCCGCGTCGATCGCAAGCTGCGGAAAATAATGCGGATCATAGGCGGCCGGATTGGGCGCGAAGCTGCGGGCAGGTCCGTGTTCCCATCCCTGATCCACCGGCAGGATCACCATCTTGCCGGTGCCGGCAAGTTTGCCCGTCATCAGGATGCGCGCAAGGTTGGTTTTCGTGCCGGGGTTGTCGCTTTCGTACCAGGAGAGAATTTTCCGGACGCGCTGCGTGACTTTCATGTCGATGTTTCCCGTAGTCGGAGCCGGTCCATCGCGCCGCGCAGCCAAGTCACGGGCAGGACTTTGAACACAAGTGAATTAGCCGAGGGCGCCCGGTTTTGCAACGCCATCCGGGCCCTTGGAGAGGTAGAGATCGCAATCGCGCTGTGGATTGTTTGAGCCGGCGAGATCAAGCGCGCCGCTACGATCAACCCGAATAACGCGGGCATCGTGCTGATCTGCGATTTGTGCCACACGCGACCAGACAGGCTCATCGGCGTCGAGCGCGACGGTCCCGACCCCTTCGCGCAGGGCGGCGAGGGCCATGCCGGGTTCGTCGGCGCAATCGAGAATCCATTCGGCGTTCTGGTCCGGGTTGCTGTCACCGGCCTGCATGACCAATTCGCGCCACCAACCTGCGCCGGCAGACCGCACGGCGCCTGTTGCGCTAAGGATGACCAGGGACCGGTTATGCGCATGTGCGGCGGTCAATGCGGCCAACGCATGCCCAATTTCGTGGACGATGATTTTGGCCGGGATGTTCTGAGGATTGACTTCGGCCATCCGCCGACGATCTCCGTTGGATGCGCGGCGCGCGCCCGATGAAATTGCGCCGTTTTGCTGTGGTCCATATTGATGTGACTCATTGTCGTTGACGCCGAATGCAAATACAACAATTGTGCCTTCTTGGAACATATAGGTGAATTGAATGGACACGCTGACGTCGATGGAGCTTTTCGTGAAAGCCGTCGAATCCGGCAGCTTCTCGGCAACGGCGCGGTCGATGAACCTGACCCCGTCCGCCGTGAGCAAGCAGATTTCGCGGCTCGAGGATCGGCCCGGGGCCCGGTTGTTCAACCGGACCACCCGCCAGTTGGCCCCGACCGAAGAGGGCCGCGCCTATTATGAGCGCTGCCAGCAGATACTGGCCGATATCCAGGAAGCAGAGGCGGCCGTCACGGAACTGAACGCCGAGCCGCGCGGCGCCTTGCGGGTGAACATGCCGGTGGTCTTCGGGCGCCGGCACATCGTCCCGATCCTCGGCACGTTTCTCGAACGCTACCCCCATGTGTCGATGGAACTTTCCATGTCCGATCAGTTCGTCGATCCGATCGCGGAAGGTGCCGACATGCTTATTCGCGTCGGCGAGCTCAAGGATTCGAGCCTGATTGCGCGGAAGCTGGCCGAGGCGCGGCGCGTGGTCGCCGCGACGCCTGCTTATTGGGAAAAGAACGGAACGCCCAAGAAGCCCGAGGAATTGCGCGGGCACAATTGCCTGACCTATTCCTACCTGTCGAGCGGGAACACCTGGCGCATGACGGACCCCAAAGGCAAAGAACATGTGATCCAGGCGACGGGCAATCTGGCCTCGAATAATGGCGAGGCGCTTCTCGAAGCGGCGGTCGAGGGGCTCGGTGTGGTAAATCTGCCCACCTGGATGGTCGGGCCGGATCTGGAAGCCGGACGCCTGGTCGAGGTGCTGGACGAATATGCCCAGCCCGAACCGTCGGTGCATGTGATTTATCCGCCCGGCCGGCATCTGTCGGCCAAGGTGCGCGCCTTCGTTGATTTCCTGGCAGGACATTTCAAGGAACGTCCGCTCGGCTCCGCCGCCAAATAGCGGCACTGGCCGGACAGTCGACAAAGCCGGACAGTCGACAAAGCCGGACAGTCGACAAATAAAGAACGGCCCGGGCAGGGCCCGGACCGAAGTTAAGATCGTTTCAGGGAGGAACCGATCGGAATGTCGTGTCGGCAGCGCGCCAGCGTAGCGATCATGTAGGCCATGCCGACGCCAAGTTAAATGGGCGCAAAAAGAAACCCACATGTTCCAGAAAGGAACACATGGGCTCTTGAATCGCCGTCGCCGACCGCGGCGCGGTAATGAATTCAGATGGTTAGACGAGGCGTCCCATCTGAACTGCCGTATCGCTCATGCGGTTCGAGAAGCCCCATTCATTGTCATACCAGCTCAGAATGCGGACCATGCGGCCGTCGGTGACTTGCGTCTGGGTCAGATCGAACACCGAGCTCGCCGGATCATGGTTGAAATCCGACGACACGAGCGGTGCGCTGTTGACCGTGAGGATACCTTTCATGGGGCCGCTCGCGGCCGCCTTGATCATCGCCGCGTTCACTTCCTCGACTGTCGTGGCCTTCTTGGCCTCGATGACCAGGTCGACCATGGAGACGTTGGCGGTCGGCACGCGCACGGCGGTGCCGTCCAGTTTGCCCGCCAGCTCCGGCAGAACGAGACCGACGGCGCGGGCGGCGCCGGTGGAGGTCGGGATGATCGACATTGCCGCCGCGCGGGCGCGGTGCAGATCCTTGTGCAGGGTGTCCTGCACCGGCTGGTCGCCGGTGTAGGCATGGACCGTGGTCATGAAGCCGTGCTTGATGCCGATGGTCCTGTCGAGAATGGCCGCGACCGGCGACAGGCAGTTGGTCGTGCAGGACGCGTTCGAGACGATGGTGTGCGACTTGCGCAGCTTCTTGTCGTTGACGCCCTGGACGACGGTCAGGTCGGCGTCCGTTGCCGGGGCCGAGATCAGCACCTTTTTGGCGCCGGCCTCGATGTGGCGACCAGCGGTTTCCTTGGACGTGAAGATGCCGGTGCATTCCAGCACCACGTCGATGCCCAGATCGCCCCAGGGCAGATCGGCGGGGTTGCGTTCGGCGAACACCTTGACCGAACGGCCGATGGTCGACTTGGCGCCGAGGTTGATCGACGACTTGCCGGCTTTCACGATGCCGGGGAAACGACCGTGAATGGAATCATACTGCAGCAGATGTGCGTTCGCATCGACCGAACCCAGATCATTGATCGCCACGAAGGTGATGTCCTTGCGGCCCGACTCATACGCCGCCCGCATCACCAGGCGCCCAATCCGCCCGAACCCGTTGATTGCTACCCGAACTGCCATCACCTTCTCCTCTTTTCAAATATGTTTCGATCGTCTGATCGGTGCGTGTCCACCCGCAGGTCAGGACATCGCGCCCTTCACGCGGGCCGCAACGGCGTCCGCGGTTATTCCGAAATGTTCGTAAAGCTCGGGCGCGGGGGCCGACGCACCGAAGCTCCGCATGCCCACCACATCGGCCTCGGCCACGTCATAGCGTGACCATCCGAAGGTGACGCCGGCCTCGACCGCGACTCGAACCCCGTCGCCCAAGGTTTCCGCTTGGTAGGCCGCGTCCTGGGCGTCGAACAATTCCCAGCAGGGCATCGACACGACGGCCGTCGGGATGCCGTCGGCCTGCAGGGCGTCGCGCGCCGTCAGCGCGATCTCGACTTCCGAGCCGCTCGCGAGGATCGTTGCCGCCCGCTCGCCATCGGCCGGTGCCAGAACATAGCCGCCACGAGCGCAGAGATTCTCATCGGTGTGGTCGTGCCGCACGGTCGGCAGCCCCTGCCGGGTCAGCGCCAGAACGGAGGGTGTGTTCGTGCTCTGCAAAGACAACGCCCAGCACTCGGCGGTCTCGACCGCGTCGGCCGGCCGAAACACATTGACGTTCGGCATCGCGCGCAGGCTCGCGACATGCTCGATCGGCTGATGGGTGGGCCCGTCTTCGCCGAGGCCGATCGAGTCATGGGTCATGACATAGATCACCCGCAGTCCCATCAGCGCCGACAGCCGGATCGCTGGACGGCAGTAATCCGTGAAGGTCAGGAACGTCCCCGAATAGGGAATAAAGCCGCCATGCAACGCCATCCCGTTCATCGCGGCGGCCATGCCGTGCTCGCGCACGCCGTAATACATGTAGCGCCCGCCGAAGGCGCCGGCCTGGACCGGATCCATGCAGGCGGTCTTCGTGTTGTTCGAACCCGTGAGATCGGCCGAACCGCCGATCATGGTCTCGACCAGCGGGGTGATGACTTCGAGCGCTTCCTGGCTCGATTTGCGCGTCGCCCATTTCGGTGCGTCGGCCGACAGCTGTTTCTTGTAGGCGTTGACCGTGGTCATGAATTCATGAGGGAGCGTGCCGGCGATGGCATCGTCAAAGGCCTGGCGGCGGTCCGCCGCCAAGGCGTCATGGCGCTGGGTCCAGGCGGCGCGTTCGGCCTGGCCGCGCGCACCGGCGGCGCGCCATTCGGCGAGGATGTCCTCCGGCACTTCGAACGGCGGATGGCTCCAGCCCAGCTGCGCCCGTGTGGCGGCAATCTCGTCGTCCCCGAGCGGCGCGCCATGGGTTTCCGACGTGCCCTGCTTGTTCGGGGAGCCGTAGCCGATGATCGTGCGGCACGCGATCAGGGACGGGCGGTCGGCAGCTTTCGCTGCCGTGAGTGCAGCGTGGATCGCCTCGGGGTCATGCCCGTCGATGCGGGTGACGTCCCAGCCGCAGGCGGTGAACCGGCCCAGCTGATCGTCGGATACCGAAAGATCGGTGCCGCCGTCGATTGAGATGTTGTTGTCATCGAACAGCACGATCAGGCGCGACAGCTTGAGGTGGCCCGCCAGCGAGATCGCTTCGTGGCTGATACCTTCCATCAGGCAGCCATCGCCCGCGAAAACATAGGTGCGGTGATCCACGAGGTCGTCGCCGTATCGGGCATTCATCAGGCGTTCCGCAAGCGCCATGCCGACCGCATTGGCGATGCCCTGACCGAGTGGGCCTGTGGTCGTCTCCACGCCCGCCGCATGCCCATATTCGGGATGACCCGGGGTGCGGCTGCCCAGCTGCCGGAAATTCTTGATCTCGTCGATCGTCATATCCGGCGAGCCCGTGAGGTACAGGAGCGAATAGAGCAGCATCGAGGCGTGGCCGTTCGACAGGACGAATCGGTCGCGATCCGGCCAGTCGGGGTTTGCGGCATCGAATTTGAGATGGCGGGTGTAAAGCACGGTTGCCATGTCGGCCATGCCCATCGGGGCGCCGGGGTGGCCGGAGTTGGCGGCTTGCACCGCGTCCATCGACAGGGCCCGGATGGCGTTGGCCAATTGCGCGTGGGCGCTGCTGGCGGATTGGGATGCGACGTTGTTCATATTTCAGGCGCCTTCGGACACGGCGAATGGTGGGAATTGCGGCAAAAACCGCACTGGTTCACGCGGCGGCAACATGCCGGTCCCCCTGCGGGCCGTCAACGCCTACTTCGGCGGGTTTTCCACCGCAGATTCACAGGGGTTTCGAGATCCCCCTCCTGTTGACCGTGCGACTCGCGCCCGCGTACGATGCGCGCGGCTGGAGACAGGGTCATGTCAAAACTTAATGATGCGAACAAACGCCTTGATGCGGCACTGGCGCGACTGGAAGTCGCCGTCACGACGCGTCGCAAGGACGAGGGGCAGGGTGGCGATGCCGCCGCAGACAATGCGCGCTTGCAGGGCGAGCTCACACAATTGCGCGCGGATTTCGTGACCCTGCAGGAAACGTCGGGCACGGTTTCGAGCCGTCTTGACGATGCCATCGGCCGTTTACGAAACATGCTCGCGGAATAGCAGGGACACGAAGTGGCGCAGGTCGAGATCAAGATTAACGGGCGGGACTATCGCATTGCGTGTGAGGACGGTCAGGAAGCCCATCTTTCGAATTTGGCCAAATATCTCGATGGCAAGGTGAATGAGCTTGTCGAGGAAGTCGGCCAGATTGGCGATACCAGTCTGATGGTCATGGCCGGTCTGCTGATCACCGACGAATTGTCCGACACGCGCGACGAACTCCAAGAGGCGCGCAATGAGGCTGCCCGGGAAACCCAGACGGCCATCGACACGACCGAAGAAAGGGTCGCCGCCCAGGTCGATGCGTTGTCCGAACGGATCGAAAAACTCGCCACGCTTCTCGCGGCGGGCTGAGGGTTTCCGGCCCCGCGGTTGGCGATTTGGTTGCGGCTGAGGTTGCAGAGTGGGCAGTGCAAGCCTAGTTTCATAGATGGACGGTCCGCTGGGTGTCGCGTCAGGCAACAATTAGTCCCGGAGACCTTACTAATCCACTAGGGAACTGTCTCTGCCGGGATCGAGGTCTCGGTATGCGGTGCCCACCTGCACTTAGCAGGTCTCGGTGGACTTCCCGTTCGTCAACCTTCACTTGGCGCCGTCCACTTTCTTCCTGCCCCTCGCCACATGGCCCATTGAAAGGCTTCTCCGATCAGCGATTCGACCGGCGATATCGATACGCGCAAGGCGGACGTGCGCGCTGCGGCGCGTGACGCGCGCGACGCGCTGGCCTCTGGCCTGGGGGCTGCTGCCGCGACCGGCATTGCGGCGCGGTTCATGTCGTCGCCGCTCCGGGGCCTGGCCGCTGGCACAGGTGCGATTGTGGCCGGATACATGCCGATGCGCAGCGAGATCGACCCACGATTGCTGATGGACCGGCTGGCCGCCGCGGGGGCGGTGTTGTGCCTGCCCGACGTCGTCGCCGAGGGAACGCCGCTGGAATTCCGTCGCTGGTCGCCGGACGATCGCCTGGACAGCGGACGTTTCGGGATTTCGGTCCCGGCCCAGGGTGCCGAAGTGCTGGTGCCCGATCTGGTCCTGGTGCCAATGCTGGCCTTTGATCGCGAGGGGCACCGGATGGGTTATGGCGGTGGCTACTACGATCGAACGATTGCCCGGTTGCGTGAACAGGGTGACGTACTGGCCATCGGGCTTGCCTTTTCGGGCCAGGTCCGCGACGACTTGCCGGTGGCACCGCACGACATGCGCCTGGACTGGATTGTCACCGAATCCGCCGCACTGCCCTTCACGGGGTGATAGGAATTCGCCCGTCATGGGCCTGTAGGAATATGAAATGAAAATTTTGTTTTGCGGAGACCTGGTGGGCCGCGCAGGCCGCGATGTGGCGCTGGAGTACCTGCCTGCCTTGCGCGCCGACATGGCGCTGGATTTTGTGGTCGTGAACGCCGAGAACGCAGCGCATGGTTTCGGCCTCACGCAGAAAATCTGCGAGGAACTGTTCGAGGCCGGGGCAGACGCGATTACCACCGGCAATCACGTCTGGGATCAGCGCGAGGTCATTCCGTTCGTCGATGCCGACCATCGCGTGCTGCGTCCGTTGAATTACACCGGGGGCACGCCGGGGCGTGGCGCGTCGGTGATCAAGGCCCGTGACGGTCGTTCGGTGCTCGTCGTCAATGTGATGTGCCGGCTGTTCATGGAGTTGCTCGACGACCCGTTTGCTGCCGTTGATGGGGTGCTAAAAAATCATCCGATCGGCCATGCGGTCGATGCCGTCCTCATCGATGTCCATGGCGAGGCGACATCGGAGAAGATGGCGCTCGGACATGTGTGCGATGGCCGGGCGAGCCTCGTGGTCGGCACACACACGCACGTCCCCACGGCGGACGCACAGGTGTTGCCCGGCGGCACCGCCTACCAGTCTGATGCGGGCATGTGTGGTGACTATGATTCGGTCATCGGCATGCAGAAGGAAACGGCGGTTGCCAAGTTCCGAACCAAGATCGTGACCGAGCGCCTCGCTCCGGCGCGGGGGCCGGCAAGCCTGTGCGGAACCTATGTCGAGACCGACGACGAGACAGGCCTGGCGACCCGGGTCGCCCCCGTAATTTTGGGTGGCCGGCTGCGTCCCGCCTGGCCGGAGTTCCTGCCGCCGCGCAAGACGACACCCGAATAACGCTCGGGGAACGCCGCGGAGTTGGGCGTCACGGCGGAAATCAGGTCTTCTCGACGCGGGCGACAATCCGGTAAACCGGGATATTGAGTATGCAGTGACATGAACAAACGCCGCTTTGGGGCGTTGGTCGGCGTATAGGGCTGCGTTTTCTAAACCAGGTTTTTTGGACAGTCGGAGTGCTCGGGCATGGCAGGCCATTCCCAATTCAAGAACATCATGCACCGCAAGGGTGCGCAGGATGCCAAGCGGGCGAAGGCGTTCGCGAAGCTGGCCCGCGAGATCGAGGTTGCGGCGCGAAGCAGCCCGGATCCGGACCAGAATCCGCGCCTGCGGAGCGCGATCGTGGCGGCGCGTGGCGCCAACATGCCCAACGACCGCATCAAGCGTGCTATCGACAAGGCAATCGGCGGCGGGGATGCCGACAATTACGAAGAGATCCGCTACGAGGGCTACGGCCCGGGCGGAGTCGCGGTGATCGTCGAGGCGCTGACCGACAACCGCAACCGGACCGCGTCGGAAGTCCGGTCTGCGTTCTCCAAACATGGCGGCAATCTCGGTGAGACCAACAGCGTGGCATTCATGTTTGATCAGATCGGACAGATTGTTTACGCGGCCGACGTGGCCAACGCCGAGGACATGTTTGAGGCCGCACTCGAAGCCGGCGCGGCGGATGTGGCGAGCGGTCATGACGGACATGACATCACCTGTGCACCGGATGATTTCGGCCAGGTGGTCGAGGCTCTCGAAGGCCGTTTCGGCGCGCCGGAATCGGCCAGCCTGACTTGGAAGCCGCAAACTTCGGTTGACCTGAACGCAGATACGGCACGCACGCTGCTGAAGCTGATCGACACCCTCGATGACAGCGACGATGTGCAACGGGTCTCCGTCAACTTCGAAGTCAGCGATGACGTCATGGCAGAACTCACGGTCTGATATGCGCGGCGGACCAACCGGCACCGGAGACTGAGCATGCGGCTGTTGGGCGTTGATCCAGGACTGCGTTTCACCGGCTGGGGTGTTGTGGACATTGACGGGAACCGGTTGCGCCATGTCGCAAACGGCGTCGTGAAATCGGGGACGGGCGAACTCGCGCAACGGCTGGTGCGGCTACATCAGGGTCTGGTGGAAGTGGTGAGCACCTATCGGCCCGACAGCGCGGCCGTCGAAGAAACATTCGTCAACAAAGACGGCCAGTCCACGTTGAAGCTGGGCCAGGCGCGCGGCATAGCCCTGCTGGTGCCGGCGCTGGCGGGCATTCCGGTGGCCGAATATGCCGCCAACAGCGTCAAGAAATCCGTGGTTGGCTATGGCCATGCGGACAAGGACCAGATCGGACACATGATCGGCGTGTTGTTGCCGGGCGCGTTGGTCGAGTCCGCGGATGCGGCAGACGCCCTCGCGGTCGCGATCTGCCACGCGCATCACATGACCGCGCAGGCGATTTACGAGGCGGCGCAATGATTGCTCGCCTGAAGGGGATTCTCGACGAGGTCGGCCTGGACTGGATCGTCATCGATGTCGCGGGGGTGGGCTACCAGGTGTTCTGCCCGGCGCGGGTGATTGCAGCACTGCCTGGGGTCGGCGAGCCGCTGTCGCTGCATATCGAGACTCATGTTCGTGAGGATCATATCCATCTGTTCGGATTTGCCACGGCGCGCGAACGCGAATGCTTCCGGATGCTGACCACCGTCCAGGGCGTTGGCGCCAAGGTTGGTCTGGGGATTCTGGGGACTTTGTCTGTCGATGACCTGACGACCGCGATCATGGCCGAGGACAAGGCATTGCTCACGCGCGCCGACGGTGTCGGGCCGCGTCTGGCGGCGCGCCTGATGACCGAGTTGAAAGACAAGATTTTGTCGCTGAATGGTGCATTCGCGCCCTCTGTTGCGGCGACCCGGGCCAATGCTGCCACCGACGGCGCGGCGGGTACGGCCGGGGGCACGGTTTCGGCGGATGCGGTCTCTGCGCTGGTCAATCTCGGTTACGGACGCGCCGAGGCGTTCGGCGCGGTCAACCGGGCGGCGCAGTCGCTGGGTGATGTGGCCGATCTGGATCGACTCATCCCGGCGGCACTCAAGGAACTGAGCCAGTGAGCGATGGCCCCGTGAACGATGGTCCCGTGAGCAATCGCAGCGAAGCCTCCCCCGTGGACCGGCTGGTCGATCCGGTGGCCCACGAAGATGACCGTGTGGATACGGCGCTGCGGCCGCAGGAGCTCGACGGGTTCATCGGCCAGGCGGCCGTGCGTCAGAACCTGTCGGTTTTCATCGCCGCCGCACGACAACGCGGTGAGGCCATAGATCATGTGCTGTTTCACGGCCCGCCAGGGCTGGGCAAGACCACATTGGCGCGGATCGTCTCCATGGAACTGGGGGTCGGCTTTCGTGCGACATCCGGTCCGGTCATCACCAAGGCCGGTGACCTGGCTGCGGTACTGACGAACCTTCAGCCGCGCGATGTGTTGTTCGTCGATGAAATTCACCGTCTCAACCCGGCGGTCGAAGAGGTTCTCTATCCGGCGATGGAGGATGGCGAACTCGACCTGATAATCGGCGAGGGGCCAGCGGCCCGATCGGTGCGGATTGAGCTGCCGCCCTTCACGCTGGTCGGTGCCACCACACGGCTGGGTCTCCTGACCACGCCGTTGCGGGAGCGTTTCGGCATCAATCTCCGTCTGGAATTCTACTCGCCGGAAGATCTGACGACGATCGTGCGCCGCGCTGCCGCGTTGCTCGAATTGGATATGACCGAGGATGGGGCCAAGGAGGTCGCCCGTCGCGCCAGGGGCACGCCGCGCATCGCGGGGCGGCTGCTGCGCCGGGTGCGTGATTTTGCGCTCGTGGAAGGCAGTCTGCCGGTAGACCGCAAGGTCGCCGATCACGCGCTGTCGCGGCTGGACGTCGATGACCGCGGTCTCGACACGATGGATCGACGTTATCTGCGGCACATCGCGGAGGTGCATTTTGGCGGTCCGGTCGGCATCGACACGCTTGCCGCGGCACTTTCGGAGGAACGCGACACCCTCGAGGATGTCGTTGAGCCCTATCTGATTCAACAAGGCTTTATCCAGCGCACGCCCCGGGGACGGATGCTGACCCCGCGCGCGTATGGGCATCTGGGTTTGGATATTCCGAAGGGTGCCCAGCAGGACCTTTTGTCCGGCCATACAGTCGCCACAAATGACCCACAGAATCCAAACTCGGACGACAATAGTGCAGACGGATCGTGACACCATGAGCCCGCCTGCGGCGGAGAGTACGAATGTTTCCGGATGGTTTGAGGGTATGCGTCACCTCTACCCGGTGCGGGTTTATTACGAGGATACGGACGCGGCCGGCATTGTTTACCACGCGAACTATCTCAGATTTGCGGAGCGGGCGCGCACGGAGATGATGAGATGTTTGGGGACGGAACACCGGTCGTTGATGCACAGCGATGGCGTTGCCTTCGCGGTGCGCAGCCTCGACACGGAGTTCTTCCAGCCCGCGCGGCTGGATGACCCGCTGACGGTCGAGACCCGCGTCGACAAGGTGGGCGGCGCCAGTATGCACCTGACCCAGTCGGTGTTCGGTGCGGCGGACAGCACGAACCCGTTGGTGCTGATGCGTGTCCGGCTGGCTTGTATCGATGGGGATTTGCGGCCCGCGCGGTTGCCGGGAGCGGTTCGGGCCGCGCTGACAGACTTAACACAGGAACAATGAGCGCCGCGCCGGCCTGGACGCGGTCTCAGATGACAGAACATTAACGAGAGGCATTTCGTTCCATGGAATCCAATATTGTCGAAACGATCGCGGTGACCGGGGGCGTCGGGATTGCAGATTTTTCGGTCTACGGACTGTTTCTACGCTCCGACGTCGTCATCAAGCTGGTCATGATCATCCTGTTCGTGGCCTCGTTCTGGTCGTGGACCATTATCGTCGACAAGTGGATCAAGCTGCGTCGGCTGTCCGCAGATGCGGCACGGTTTGAGGAAAATTTCTGGTCCGGCGGTTCGCTGGAAGAGCTCTATGAGCGGCTCGGCAACAAACCCAAGGATCCGATGGCGGCCGTGTTCGCCGCGGCGATGTCCGAATGGCGACGAAGTTCTTCGCGGGGGCTGTCGGCAACCGATGCGTTGCGGGCCAACCTGCAGGAACGGATCGAGCGGGTCATGGAAGTGTCTGTGACCCGCGAGATGGAACGCATCGAACGCTACATGGTGTTCCTGGCATCGGCCGGGGCGACGGCGCCCTTTATCGGCCTGTTCGGCACCGTGTGGGGCATCATGAATAGTTTCCAGGCGATCGCCGTGGCGAAGGACACCAATCTCGCCGTGGTCGCACCGGGCCTCGCGGAAGCCTTGTTCACCACGGCCATGGGACTGATCGTCGCGATTCCGTCGGTCGCCGCCTACAACAAATTCAGCACCGACATGTCCCGCTATTCGCTGCGGCTCGAGGGGTTTGCCGCCGAGTTCAGCGCCATCCTGTCGCGTCAACTCGAGGAGTCGAAATAAGCCATGGCGCTTAGCTCAGAAGGCATGCGACTGCGCCGCCGTTTGCGCGGCGGTCCGATGACCGAAATCAACGTCGCGCCGTTCGTCGACGTGATGCTCGTGCTGGTCGTCATCTTCATGATTGCGGCTCCGTTGCTGACGGTCGGCGTCCCGGTGGATTTGCCGAAAGCCGCGGTCAATCCCCTCAACGAGGATAAGGAACCTCTGATCATCACCCTGGATGCCGAAGGGCGCATCTATCTGCAGGAATCGGAGGTCGAGGCGAATGTCCTCATTCCCCGTCTGGTGGCCGTCTCCGAAGCGAACCCGGACTTGCGTGTCTTCGTGCGCGGGGATCGGGCCATCAATTATGGTCGCGTGATGGAGGTGATGGGGATGGTCTCCGAAGCGGGCTTCGCGAAGGTCGCGCTTATCGCCGAAGTTCCGATACCAAAATCCCGAGATCAGTAGCGGCGCGGTTGGCGATTAATCATGCGGGTGAGCTGGGCACAACTTAAAACGGGTAGCGCGCTGTCGGCGGTGGGCCATTTGTCCATCATTGTTGTCGCCCAGTTTGGCTTGCCGTTTGTTTTCACGCCGCCTGAGGTGACCGCGACCATAATTCCAGTCGAGGTTGTGAGCATCGACGACGTGACGCGTCCGCCGGCCGCCGCGACGCCGGAACCCGATCCTGAACCGACCCGAACCGCATCACCGCAGCCGCCACCGAAACCACCACAGCCCGTCCCCGAGCCGCCGAGAATAGCGCCACCTGAAAAGGTCGCGGCGCTTCCCGAGC